>JANLOU010000059.1:0-3328 GCA_031366735.1 Candidatus Eiseniibacteriota bacterium | reverse complement strand
GGCGCTCGCCGGCGTGGTCACGAGCGGCAGTGCGCTCGTGGATGAGCCGGGCACGCGGACCTTCTGGTACTACATCACCTACGTGCAAGATGCTTGCGGGAACGTCGGCCCCGTCTCGAACATGACGGGCGGCACGCTGGACTACCATCTGGGCGATGTCGACCCGGTCGTCGCGCTCGTACATGTCGGCGATAATCTGGTGGACTTGGCGGATGTCTCCGACCTCGGATTCCACTATGGGACGACGCTGGTGTTGAACGATCCCTTCAACTATCTCGATGTGGGGCCGACCACCAACTTCTCGCCGAACGCCCGGCCGACCACGGACAACAAAGTGCAGTTCGAGGACCTGATGATGTTCGCCATAAACTACGGCGTGGTGTCCGCGCCGCAGATGGCGGCACGCCCCGTGGCCACGAGTCAGGTGGACGAGGTCGCGCTCGATATCCCGAGTCTGCCCGCGGTGGGCCAGACGTTCTCGGTCAGCGTGCTCCTGCGCTCGAGCGGTGATGTGAAGGGGCTGAGTCTGCAACTGGCTTTCGATCCGGCGGTGATCGAGCCGACCGGCGTCGAAGCGGGTCCTCTCCTCATGGCCCAGCAGGCACAGTCGGTGGCGCTCGCGCCCACGCGGGGTGGCGTCGATGTCGCGCTGCTGGGTACGGATCTGGCCATCGTCGGCGACGGTGAAATTGCACGCGCGTTGTTCCGGGTGAAGTCATCGGGCTCGCCGAGTATTGGATTGGCGAGTATCCAAGCGCGCGATGCGGCCAATCGTCCCATCACGCTGGGCACGGCAAGCGCACCGGTGGCCCCGCGCACGCCGATCGCCACTGCACTCGGCGCCATCTCGCCGAATCCGATCCAGACCAGCACGACCATTGAGTTGAGCCTACGCCGCGAGAGCCGCATCTCGCTCGACGTCTTTGACCTCTCCGGTCGGCATGTCGCCCAGTTGCTCCGCGGCACCCAGCCAGCCGGGACGCGTTTCGTGTCATGGTCGGGACGCGGTGACGGCGGCGCGAAGCTGGCAGCCGGCATGTATGTGATCCGACTTGAGGCGGACGGAGTTTCGCAGGCTCGAAGGGTTCTGATCGTACGGTAGCCTTCCGGGCGGGGCGGGAGGCTTCGTGCCTCCCGCTGCTGCCCCCCTCTCCAAGGAGAAGCATGCTCACCCCACTTCGGAACCTCCCGCTCCTCGCGGCCATGGTGGCTTCAGCCTTGTCACTCATGCCCGCCTGCACCAGCGCTACGGTGTTGTCGATCGCCCCCGCGGAGACCACCGTCATCATCGGGAGCACATTCCAGATTCGTGTGACGCTCGATGTGGTCCCCGATTTGAAGGGCTGCGATCTCGTGTATGGCTTCACGAGCGCTCGCCTGCAGTTCCTCGGTCGCTTGGCCGGCGATATCATCGCGGGCCCAGTCGGCTCTTACTTCGATGTCCTCCTGCCCGACATGACCGCGCCACAGGACAGCGTCTGGTACAACGGTGCCCGCCTGACCGGGACGGGTTCCGGGCCGGGCGTTGTGGTGTTCCTCACCTTCAAGGCCACGACCCTGGGAAATGCGCATCTCACTTGTCTCGCGACGGATCTGCGCGATTCGACCAACCAGATGGTGGCGCATTCCTGCGAGGGAGGTCTCGTCCATATCGAGGGGCCAACGCCGACGCGGGCTACCAGTTGGGGGCGGCTGCGATGTCTGTACCGATGAACTCACGGCGCTGGCGTCGCTTGTTGATTCTGGCCTCCACCGCGACATTCGCGGCATCCGCAGCGGATGCCGCAGTGCATGTGTCGGGCGCGACGGACACTTTGACGGTTGCGCCAGGCGCCGTATTCACGGTCGACATCGTGATCCCGCAGGCCGACGCACTATTCAACGCATTCAGTCTCGGACTACGCTTCGATCCCACCCGACTGGCGTTCGTCGCTGCTTCACCGAATAAGGATGTGCAGCGGGGGTCGGTCATGCTGAATGCCTGCTCGAACACATTCCACGTTTTCAGCGCCACCCCCGATTCGCTGAAGGTCGAGCTTTCGCTACTGTGCAATCAGGTGTCGGTCGCGGGTCCCGGCGTGATCTACCGGGTGAAGTTCCAGGCAGGCCTGAACGACGCGATCACAAGCATCACCTTCGGACCTTCAACAAGGTTCCTGCTGGGCGGCGCTGCGCAGACCCCGCTTGTGAAGTCGCCGATCGTGCTCCGCATCGGCAATCCGCTCCTGGGGGTCGAGGAGGACGGCTATGCGAAATCGGGCGTGGAGTTCTTGGCGCCCAGCCCGAATCCTGCCCGGTCCGATGTGCCAATGGGACTGCGCTTCGCGCTCGCACGCCGTGAACAGGTCTCCTTCGACCTGCTCGATGCAAGTGGTCGTCGTATCGCAGCGCGTGCGCCGCAGGCCTACGAATCGGGTGCAGCCGCGCTGATATGGGACCTGGGCGCCGTTGCGCCGGGGCGCTACAGCGTGCTACTGCGCACCGCCTCGGGCTCGCGCCGGATCCGAGCTTGGACCGTGCTGCGCTGAGCGGGATCGCGACAGCAGCAGATGCCCTGTCGCGATCCCGAGCCCCGTGCCCAGACATCCCACCCAGAGCGCGACCGAGCCCGCATGCTCCAACACGAACATGCCGACCGCGGGGGCCACGCACACCGCGAGCCCGAACGAGAGCCCGTAAGCCCCTTGGTACCTTCCACGGATTTCGGGTGGAGCCAACTCGGCGACCACTGCGTTCGCCACAGGCAACACCCCCATCTCCCCCACGGTCCAGATGATCACGCCGAGCGCATACATCGGCGCTGTGTGCGCAACGGCGTTCAGACCGAAGCCGATTCCCACCAGCGCACAGCCCACGGCCAGGGTGCGAGCACGATCCTGCTTCGCGAGAATGGGTCCCAGGAATGGCTGCACCAGCACGATGATCACGCCATTCAATGCCAACACCCGGCCGAACACCGCTTGGGGCATGCCATGCGCGGTCATGTCGAGTGCGAAGCTGGTGGCGTTCTGCATGAAGATCAGCGCGAACAGGAAACTCAGTCCCAGGAACATCACGAAGTGCCGATCGCGGTAGGGAGCGAGGAAGCCCGCCAAAGGATGCGGGCGCGGTGCACCAGGGGCACGCGCAGCCACCGCGGGACGCGTCTCGGGCACACCCACGACCACGATCAGGGCGTACAGCAGCGTCGTGGCCCCGTCTCCCACGAATAGCCAGAAGTACGATTTCGAGGCGAGCAGGCCGCCCAGCGTGAGCCCGACCGCAAAACCCAGATTGATCACCCAGTACAGGATGCCGAACGCACGGATCCGGTCGGACGGGGCCACCA
>JANLOU010000045.1:0-4242 GCA_031366735.1 Candidatus Eiseniibacteriota bacterium | reverse complement strand
ACGCGGACCCGAGCGGTCTCGCCATCCCACACCGGCCCATGCGGCAGCAGGATGCGATCGGTGCGGACCTCGCCCGGCGGGATGTTGGCGAACAGCGTGTTAAGTTATGGACGCCTTCGCCGCACCATGGCTAGACTCATGTGATGCGACGCAACCTGCTATCTGCCTCCGTGCTCCTTCTGCTTGCGATTCCCACGCTCAGCATCTCGCCAACTGCCGCTCTGGCGGAATGGCTGACAGGAGGCGTGCGAGTTAGTTCCATGAGAGCGCAGCAATCGCCACTCCCCATCCCCAGCGCATCAGGGGGGGCTTTTGTGGCAATGACCGACCGGTCGAATCGCAACATCACCGGAAGCGATGTCCGACTACAGTGCCTGAGCGCGCTCGGAGTTCCAGCATCCGGGTGGCCAACAGGAGGCTTGAGCGTCTCCAGTACAGGCTGGGATGACATCAAGCAGCTCGCCTGCCTGAATGCCGACGGAAGTCTGACGCTGCCCTTCATCGCCGACGTGCTCAATCGGCTGTATGTGGCCCGGTACCGAGCAGACGGAACGGTGGTGCAGGGATGGGCGCCCGGATCATTCCAGGTCGCCCCCGGAGTGAGCGTGCAGGACATCGCTTCGGCATTCCCGACCCCCGACGGCGGCAACCTCTTCCTGTGGCACGCAGGATTCTCGAGTTGGGATATCTGGGCACAACGCCTCACGGCGACTGGCCAAGTGGCGCCAGGGTGGCCGGCATCAGGCCACGAGGTCGCAGCGGGGCCCGGGCTGCAGTTCCTCGCCATCGACCCCGGTGCAGTCGCCGATGCCAGCGACGGTTGGTGGCTCAGTTACTACAGCACCCCGTCGGGATCCGAGAGCGATGTGATGCTGCTGGATGTCGATGGCCTCGGCAACGCCCGTCCGGGCTGGGGCACCTATGGCAGGAGCGTCACGGTAGCCGCCGGCGTACAGGCACAACCCGCGCTCTGCTCCGATGGAGCCGACGGCATCTACGTCGCGTGGGCCGACGCGCGCACCGGCGCGGGAGTCCCGGACCCCGGCGTGCAGGACTACTACGATATCTACCTGCAGCACTTCGATGCGCAAGGGCAGCCGGACCCGCGTTGGCCGAGCACTGGCCTACCCGTGTGTGTCTGGCCCGGTACGCAACAGGCCCCGCGGGTGATCTCCGATCAAACGGGCGGCGCCTATGTCACATGGGAGCTCTCCGGCCCGCAGGGGAACACGATCCACGCCCAGCACATCCTCGCGAACGGCACGGTAGCGGCAGGCTGGCCGATCGGGGGTCGCCGCATGTTCGGACCCGAAGGCTACGCGCATCTGAGCCAGCTCTGCACCGACGGCCAGGGTGGTTGCTTCATCGCAGGGGAGATCCTCTTGGAAGACGGGTCCGCCAATGTTTACGCCCAGCATTTGAACGCTGCGGGACAGTTCGACGGGCCTTGGGGCGCCAATGGCTATCCCGTTGTTGAACCTGGGCTATTCACGATCAGTGACCAACAACGACCACGGATGGTGCCCTCACTCACGGGTAGCGTGATCATCTGCTGGGAAGATCAGAGATCCGGTGGGCCGGAGGCCTACGCACTCCGCGTCGGCGTGAATGGCGTTGTGGCCGTCGCCGCGGCACTCGTTGACCAATCCGTTTCCAGCGACCTCGTCGCGCTCACCTGGCAGGTCTTCGACGGTACGCTGGCCGCAGCGACAGTGGAGCGCCGAACCGAGGACGGCGCGTGGAGCGAAGTCGCGGGAATATCGCCCGACGGCTCGGGCCGCCTGCGATTCGAGGATCGCGGGATCGAACAAGGCACTCGCTATGCCTACCGTCTGAGCTGGCAGAGCGCCGAGGGGATCCAGCGTTCCAGCGAGACCTGGGTGCAGGTCCCCGTTCTCGCGCGCTTCGCCTTGAAGGGTGCCACCCCGAACCCCTCGCCACGCGGCGCGCTCAGCGTGCGCTACTCGCTCGAGGCGGGCACTGCCCCTTCGCGGATCGAGCTCTACGACCTGCAGGGTCGCTGCGTCTCGAGCCGCGATGTGACCTCCGCGGGACCGGGTGAGCACTTGCTGCAGATGCGGGATGCCCGCCTGCTCGACACGGGCATCTACTGGGTGCGGCTCTCGCAGGGTGCCAGGCAAGCGACGGCGAGGATCGTGCTCGTCGATTAGGCGCAGGCGACCGACCTTGTCGCTCCCCCGCGCCTCGTTTAGCGTGCCGGCATCGTCATGGCACCCAACTCCGATGCACGCGCGCTCTACTTGCAACTCTTCGCCGCGGCCGAGAGCCCGAGCGACAAGCTCGAGATGGCCAGCGCCATCGTGCGCGCCGCCTATTCGCGGCTGACGCGCGGCCGAGGCGCGCTGCATGTGCGCCGCCCGATCGTCGTGCGCCTGGACGGGCTGCGTTACTCCGTGCCGGCCTACGACAACTCGTTCGCTTCAGGAGAGCCGGGCGAGGCGTACAGCCCGGTGGTGCCGGAACTGGTCCGCCTGTTGGAGCAGCCCCCGCAACCCGTGTGTGTGGTGGCGATCGAGCCGATCCCCTGGCTGGCCAAGGCGCTCGTGCACACGGCAGCACTCAATGGGTGCTCGCATGTCACCGTGGTGCCGCGGGCGATCGCGGGCGAGGCCGAACTGGAACTCGCCGTGCCGGCCGTGGGGTTCGATGCGCTCCTCGCTGAACTCGCGATCGCCCCCACGGAGCTGGCGTGCCGCGCCGAGGTCGAGAGGGTGCTCGGAGCGTTCGGGTATCACGACTTCCGGGCCATCGACTCCACGAACTTCGTCGCAACCGTCTAGCTGCGCTGCTACCGTCTGCGGCACTTCCCACCCCGAGACACGCCCATCGCCCGCCTCCGGAGGTTCCACTTCGTATGCGTCCCATCGCCATCCTCCTCGCACTCGTGGGCTGCTCGCTCGCAAGCGTGGCCGTTGCAGAAGAGACCCGCGTCACGCTGCTGCACACCACGGATGTGCACGGCTCGTTGTTGCCCTATGACGACCTGCTGGCCAGGCCCGCGGCGCGCGGCCTCGCCAAGGTGGCGACGCTGGTCAAGCAAGTCCGCGCCGAGGGTCAAGCGGTGCTGCTGTTCGATAACGGCGATGCCATCGCCGGCAGCCCCATGGTGTCGGTATGGCGCCGCGGCGACCGCTCGCGCCCCGAGCCGGTGACGCTGGCGATGAACGCCATGGGCTACGACGGGATGAGCGTGGGCAATCACGAGTTCGACTTCGGGCCGGCGGGGCTCGAGAGCACGCGCGCCGCGGCGCACTTTCCGTTCCTCGCCGCCAACATCGTGCGCGCCACGACCGGAGCACCCGCCTTCCAGGGCACGCTCGTGCGTGAGTTGCCGAACGGTGTGCGCGTCGGGGTGATCGGGGTGTGCACGCCAGCCGTGCCGCTCATGGGCGATTCCACGACTTACGCCGGACTGGTGTTCCTCTCCCCCACCGAGGTGGTCACGCGCGAGTTGCAGCATCTGCGCAAGGGCGAGCGCTGCGACATCGTGGTGGTGCTGGCGCACATGGGGCTCGAGAAGGACCTGCGCAGCGGCGAACCGCGCAAGGGCGAGCCCGCCAATGAGAACTGGGGCTGGCGCATGGCGTACGAGGTGCCGGGGATCGACGCGGTGATTCTGGGGCACACGCATCAGGTGATCCCCACGGGCGAGGTGCGCGGCACGCTGGTGACGCAGGCGGGCTCGCTCGGCCAAGCGCTCGGCCGGCTCGACTTCACCCTGACGCGCGAGACCTCGCTCTCGCACTGGACGCTCACCAAGCGAGAGGCGCGCGTCATCACGGTGACCGATACGGTCGCCACCGATCCTGCGATGGCCGAGTTGTTGGCCCCTTACGCTGCCGACACGCGCGCGGCGCTCGACGAAGTGGTCGGCGAGGCGCGTCAACCGTTGTCGGCGCCGTTCGGTCGCTTCACCGACAATCCGCTCTGGCGTCTGGTGCACCAAGTGCAGCTCGACGCGACCGGCGCTGATGTTTCGCTGGCGGCGCTCTTCGACCCCACCCAGCGCATCGCGGCCGGGCCGATCCGCGTGCGTGACCTGATGCGCCTCTACCCCTACGACAACACGCTCACGGTGGCGGACTTGTCCGGCGCGGATCTCAAGGCGACGCTCGAGCAATCCGTGCGGTTCTTCGCCACTTACACGCTCGAGGGCGGCAAATCGCTGGTCGAGCCGGGCATGGCGGGCTTCAACTACGACACGGCTCACGGGGTGGAGTA
>JANLOU010000027.1:0-2110 GCA_031366735.1 Candidatus Eiseniibacteriota bacterium | reverse complement strand
GACGGCGCCCAACTCGGCCGCGAACACAGGCGACGGCGCGCGGAGACGCCGCCTTAGCGCTTCGGATTCGCGGCCAAGGTTAGTGTCGATTGGGCCGGCGCGCCTCCAGGCATCGGTGGATACAAATAGCGCGCGGCAGAGAGATCGACCGGCGAAAGTTTGATGTTGGCTTGCGGGACGTAGCAGCTCGCGGTCGCGGGCTGCACGAAGGACTCACGGCTCAATGAGTAGAGCATCACGGAGGCTCGGTCGAAAGCCGTGCTCTCCAGTCCGTTCATGGCGCCCGACTGGTCGAAGCGCGCCATGTTGAAGCGCACTTTCTCCGGCTCCCAACCCATCGAGCTGTAAAGATACGGCCAATTGAATTGCTCCTGGCAGCCGCTCTTCGGGCTCTGGTGCTCGTGCTCGAAACCCAGCGCGTGGCCGAATTCGTGCAGCACGACCGAGCGCTCGTAGTCGGTGAAGTCCCCTGGGTGAGAAAGGCCGTCCAGGTTGAGCGTCGGGCGGTCGGGCGGGATCTCGCGGGCGATGGTCCCGACGTACGACCAAAATCCCCCGGGTCCGAAACTCACGCGGATATCGCTGGGCCGCGTGGCATCGCACAAACGTGGCGCGCCGGCGGCGCCGAAATCGAACGTTACGCCCGTACCCTGCGACCATTCCCGTGCCACTGCCGCGACGCGCGACTGGCCATCGCCCGTCCCGTCCTGAAAGCACACGGTGATGCGCGGTGTGTTCCAGCGCAGGGCGGTGCGCACCACCGCCTCGACCTGGCCATTACCGGACTGCACCATTTGCGCCATCGACTTGCGGTAAGCGGCAATCTCGTTGATCTTTTGCTGCGTGCGCGCATCCGTCGCGTTCACCTCGCCGACGATGCCGCGCAAATCGTGCGCGAAGGAGCCACCGGCCGTCAGGCCTAAGGCCGCCATGACGAGCGAAATGCGCTGGGTGTGTTTCATCGCGGGTCTCCGAGTTTAGGGAGGGAAGTCAGCAGACTAACGGGCTTGGCACGGTTGTAGAGGGGCCCGTAGAGTTCGTAGAGGCGCTCCATTTCAGCCACCGTCACGTTCGGGTCGAAAGGGGCTTTGTAGTGCACGGCCGCCACCTCCCCCGAATCCGTGAAGAGCAGCGAGCCGGAGCTGCCGGGCATCGTTCCGCAGTCGTGCAACAAGTCGCCTTCGTCGAGCCCTTGCAGCTGGCAATGATCCTCAAAGACCATCGGCCGACCCATTGGGTGGTGAAGAATTTGGACGGCGGCGTCCGGCGCCGCCCCAGTGGACAGCTTGAGAGTTGCGCGCTGGCCGCCGCCGGCCAGGGGCGGCGGCGCGATGCGCAGGATCACAAGGTCGCGCACCTGATCGGCCGCCACCACGCCCGTGCACGCCGCGCGCGGGCCGAGCTCATTGGCTGCGAGAAAGTCGAACTCTGCCTCGATGTCGCTACAGCCCGGCTGCGGATCGGTGCGAGTTTGCGCATATTTCGCGGAGAGCGCGAGGCAATGAAAGTTGGTTGCCATCAGCGCATCGCCGATCAGGAACGCCGTGCAGGTCGAGCCCAACGGGCCGATGTGCAACATGGCGACGGAACGCGCGAAGATACGCGCCGGGTGCGCGGGGACCAGGCTCGCGACCGGCTTGCCACGCATCACGGCGGCCTGTGGAACCAGCGCCGTGGAGACGGCCTGCAAGTTCATCCCGGCAAGGCGCAGCGACGCGGGCGACGGCAAGCGCGCGACGACCACGCGGATTCGGTAGCGCCCGGGCCTCAGGAGGCCGGTCGTCACCTCGCTCGCACGCGCCAGCTCGGCCGCGCGCATGCGCCACACCAGGACGTCCTCCGGGTCGGACACCACCTGCAGTTCAAGGTCGGCGTCCGGCGGAATCGCGATCTGGTCGAAGCGAAAGCGCAGGTAGCGGGTCTCGGTGTTTCCATGAACTCGCTCCCACGCCACCGGATCCGCACCTGCGGCCCGTGGCTGCAGCGCGATGCGCGCATCGATCGTCTGCGTCGCCTCGTCTCGATGAACCAGCGCCACGGCGAGCGCAACTGGCTGGCACCATGCGGGCGCGCCAACCGCCGCTAGGCAAGCGAAGATCATCGGAAGCAG
>JANLOU010000024.1:0-2265 GCA_031366735.1 Candidatus Eiseniibacteriota bacterium | reverse complement strand
ACGGTGGGTTCGTGCGCGCAGATCGGCGCGCGCTGCCACCTGTCCGGCGGCGTCGGCATCGGCGGCGTGCTCGAACCGCTGCAGGCCGGGCCCACCATCATCGAGGACGACTGCTTCGTCGGCGCGCGCTCGGAAGTGGTCGAAGGCGTGGTGGTCGAGCGCGGCAGTGTGATCGGCATGGGCGTGTTCCTGGGCCAGAGCACGCGCATCTACGACCGCGCCGCGAAGACCATTTCGTATGGCCGCGTGCCTGCGGGCAGCGTCGTGGTGTCCGGCTCGCTGCCGGCGGCGGACGGCTTGCACTCGCTGTACTGCGCGGTGATCGTCAAGCAGGTGGACGAGCGTACCCGCTCCAAGACTTCAGTCAACGAGCTGCTGCGGGGCGCTGCGGAATGACGCGGGTTTCCTCGCGGGCGACGCCCTTCTTCAAGTGGGGGTTCCTTTTGCTTTGGCTCGCCGTGCTGGCCAACTACCTGCACGCCGAACTGTTGCAGAGGCAGGATCGCTTCGATGGCCTGGTCGCCCTTGCCGTCTTCACCCCGCTGCTGGCCTGGAATTTCTTCCGGGGTCCCTGGCGCTGGGCCGACCTGGTCACGGCGGACGCAAATACGCTAGTGGTGCGCAGGAACCGTAAGGAACGACGGATCAAGCTGGCGGACGTCCTCAATGTTTCCTACGGGCGTTACAACGTCTCGCCCTTGGCGACGATCTGCCTGCGGGGAGAGCGCGGGTTCGGAGATGAATTCCATTTCCTGATCGGTGGTGCATCGTGGAACCCATTCGCACGACCGGTCCGGATCGAGGAACTGATGCTCAGTATCGACAACGCGAAACGGGGAGTTGGCCGGTGAGCGGGCCGCAGTTTCCTGTCCTCCACGGCCTGGACGCCTGCGACACCTGCCGCAAGGCGCGCAACTGGCTCAAGCGCGCGGGCGTCGAGCATGCGTTCGTGGATTATCGCGAGCACCGGGTCGAGGCCGCCACGCTGCGTGACTGGGCGAAAAGACTCGGTGGCTGGGACAAACTTGTCAACAAGGCCTCCATGACGTGGCGTAACCTGCCCGATGGCCGCAAGTCGCCTGGCTCGGATCCGGAATGGACCCTGCTGATCAAGGAACACCCGGCGATCGTCAAGCGCCCGGTGGTAGTCATGCCGGATGGCGCGGTGAGCGTCGGCTTCACCGACAATGCCTTCAAGCAACGCTTCGGAGTCAAGCCATGAGCGACGTGCTCGGCCTCACGATGGACCTGATCGCCCGCCGCTCGGTCACGCCGGACGACGAAGGCTGCCAGGACCTCGTCGCCAACCGCCTCTCGGCGGCGGGATTCAGCATCGAGCGCATGGATTTCGATCCGGTGCGCAACCTGTTCGCGACGCACGGCGCCGGTGGACCGCTGCTGCTGTTCCTCGGCCACACCGACGTGGTGCCGAGCGGACCGGTGGCGTCCTGGGCCAGCGACCCGTTCACGCCGACGATCCGCAACGGCGTGCTGTATGGCCGCGGCGCCGCGGACATGAAGGGCAGCGTGGCCGCCTTCGTGGTCGCGCTCGAGGATTTCGTCGAAAAGCATCCGGGCCATGCGGGCATGGTCGCGCTGTTGCTCACCTCGGACGAGGAGGGTGACGCCATCGACGGCGTGCGCCGTGTCGCCGAGGTC
This sequence comes from Candidatus Eiseniibacteriota bacterium, assembly GCA_031366735.1. Lineage (GTDB taxonomy): Bacteria > Eisenbacteria > RBG-16-71-46 > RBG-16-71-46 > RBG-16-71-46 > CAIXRL01. The sequence continues at coordinate 606 of JANLOU010000024.1, read as the reverse complement.
TTCCGCGCGCGCGGCCAGCGCATCGACTGGTGCGTGACCGGCGAGCCCTCGTCGAAAGACAAGCTGGGCGACCTGCTTCGCATTGGCCGCCGCGGCACGCTGTCGGGCACGCTCACGGTGCGCGGCATCCAGGGCCACGTGGCCTATCCCGACAAGGCGCGCAATCCCATCCACCAGGCGCTGCCCGCGCTGGCCGAACTCTGCGCGCGGCAGTGGGATCAGGGCTACCCGCGCGAGGGCGTGAGCGAATTCCCGCCGTCCAGTTTCCAGGTTTCCAACATCCACGCGGGCACGGGTGCGAACAACGTGATCCCGGGCAGTTGCGAGGTGGTGTTCAACTTCCGCTACAACCCCGGCTGGCAGGCCGAGGCGCTGGAGCGTGAAGTGCACGCGTCGCTCGACCGCCATGGCCTCGAGCACACGATCAAGTGGCACCGCGGCGGCGAGCCATTCCTCACCGCCGAGGGGCCGCTGCGCGCCGCCATGCGAACCGCGATGCGCGAGCTGTGCGGCGTGGAGCCGGAAGAAAGCACCGGAGGTGGCACCTCGGATGCGCGCTTCATCGCGCCGCTGGGCGCGGAAGTGGTGGAGATGGGACCGGTGAAC
>JANLOU010000003.1:0-3675 GCA_031366735.1 Candidatus Eiseniibacteriota bacterium | reverse complement strand
GGTGCTGAAGGCCGCGCGGGCGGGCATCCCCGTGATGGCCGCCGTGGGCGCCCCGAGTTCGTTGGCGGTGACGCTGGCCGAGGCCGCTGGGATGACGCTGATCGGGTTCCTGCGGGATGGGCGGATGAATGTATATTGTGGGGTGGGGCGAGTGGGCGGATTGTCGGAATTACAGTGAGTGTGACGCGCAGGCGTGAGAAAATCGACCGGTACCCGCGGTACCGTTCCCTCACGCTCCCGGAGGCCCCATGAACATCCGCTACCTTGCTGGCCGTGTTTCGCTGCTGCTCGCACTCTTCACCTTCGCCCCGCGACCGGCGCATGCCGTGTTCGGCGGTGTCGGCGACATGTTCGTGACGGGCGATGTCTCGAACACCGTCCGCACCTATGGCGGCGTGTCCGGGTCGTTCATCGGGTTGTTCGGCACCATCACCAACAGCCCGCTCGCAATCGATTTCGGCACACTGAATGGCCGCGTGCTGGTGGGCGGGTTCGCGGGCGGGGTGCTGGAGTTTGACGCCGCGACCGGCGCTTACATCAAGACCTACGGTGGTCCGGTGTGGGCTTGGTCGGCCGTGTATTCGCCGAGCGGCACGGTGATCGTCGCGGAATCGGCGACGGACCAATTGCTCGAGTATGACGCCACGACCGGAGCATTGCTCGGCTTGTTCGCGCCGATCCCGGGTGCGCCATCGGACATGCGCTACGGTCCGAATGGCCATCTGTATGTGTGCACCTACACGGGCAACATGGTGTATGAACTGCATCCGATCACCGGTGCGGTCATCACCGCTTGGGCGCTGCCGTTTGGCAATCGCCCGAACGATGTGGAGTTCTCGAATGGCGAGATCCTGGTGACCGCCATGGGCGGCAACAAAGTGTACCGCTACGACCCCACGCCGGCGCACAACTTGCTTGGAGCCTTCGGCTACCCGGGCTGGGGCAATGCGCACGGGATCGAGGTGAGTCCTCACAACGGCCACATCTATGTGGTGGACGGCGTGATGGCCCAAGTGTTCGAGTTCGACCCGATCACCTTCGCATGCCTGAACCCGAATGTGCTGAGTCCTGCACCTGGCGACAAGATCGTGGATATCGCGTTCCGTCCGGACTCAGGCCCGACACCGGCGGCCAACACGACCTGGGGGCGGCTCAAGAATCTGTATCGATAGGGCACACCCGAAAGAGCGACCAAGCATGGCCGATCGAGAGCAGAAAACGCAGGAGTCACGGGACGACGAGCTTTTTCGGCTACTGATCGAAAACGTCCAGGACTACGCCATCTTCGTCATCGACCCGGAAGGCCGAGTGGAAAACTGGAACCCGGGGGCCGAACGGCTGCTCGGGTATCCAGAAGTGGAGATGATCGGGCAATCCATTGCCCTACTCTTCACCCCGGACGACATAGAGCGGGGCTACCCCCAGCGGGAGATGCAAGAGGCATTGGAGCAGGGTCGGGGAAACGACGACCGCTGGCACGTTCGCAAGGACGGCTCCCGTTTCTGGTGCGGCGGGACGCTGACGCCTTTGTGGGACGAAAGCCGCAAGCTCCGGGGTTTCGCCAAGATCATGCGGGACCGGACGGAGTGGAAGCGGTATCAAGTCGCTTCCGAGGAGCAGGTCCGGCTCGCCGTCTTCATCAAGGCAGTGGGCCTCGCTCTCACGCAAAGTGATGATCTTCCGAAAATGCTGCACCATTGCGCGGAGGCGATGGTGCAGCACCTGGACGGTGCCTTCGCACGCATCTGGACATTGAATCCCCAGGACAACATGCTCGAACTCCGGGCCAGCGCCGGTCGGTACACGCATCTGGATGGCCCGCATAGTCGGGTTCCAGTGGGCAAGTACAAGATCGGGCTGATCGCCCAGGAGCGCCGACCGCATCTGACCAACGCCGTCCAGAGCGATCCGCGTGTGAGCGACAAGGAGTGGGCCCGGCAGGAAGGAATGGTCGCCTTCGCAGGCTATCCGCTCGTCGTGGAAGACCGGCTGGTGGGGGTCATGGCGATGTTCTCCAGCCACCCTCTGTCGGACTCCACCCTGGACGCTATGTCATCGGTTGCCGATGGCGTCGCTCTCGGTATCGAGCGGAAGTCCGCCGAGGAGTGGCTGCGGCGGGAGCAGGAGTGGCTGCGGGTAACGCTCGCCAGCATCGGCGATGGTGTCATCGCCACGGACGCCCAAGGCCGTGTGACCTTCCTGAACCCTGTCGCCCAGGATTTGACGGGATGGAGCCAGGAGGACGCCCATGGGCAATCTCTGGACACCGTGTTCCGCGTCCTGCACGAGCAAACGCGCCTTCCAGTCGAGAACCCGGCCGTCAAAGTCTTGCGAGCGGGCCGGGTCGTGGGACTGGGTAACCACATGGTCCTGATTGCGAAAGACGGCACGGAAAGGCCGATAGACGACTCCGCTGCCCCCATTCTTGACACATCCGGCTCGCTCGCGGGCGTCGTCCTGATATTCAGGGATGTGACCAAGCAGCGTCGGTCCGAGAACGAAGTGCGCGCCAGTGAGGCCCGCAAAGCGGCGATCCTGGAAACAGCGCTGGACTGCATCATCACCATGGACCACGAGGGGAAGGTGGTCGAGTTCAATCCCGCCGCGGAGCGTACGTTCGGTTACAGCCAGTCGGAAGTCGTCGGCCAGGAGCTTGCCGATCTGATCGTTCCAGTCTCCCTGCGGGATCGCCACCGCAAGGGAATGGCGCATTACCTCGCTACGGGTGAGGGGCCGGTCCTCGGCAAGCGACTTGAACTCCCCGCCTTGCGTGCGGACGGGACGGAGTTCCCCATCGAGTTGGCGATCACGCGCATCCCAACGCCCGGCCCGCCCCTGTTCACCGCCTATGTGCGGGACATCAGCGAACGCAAGCGCCTCGAAGAGTCGTTGCGTGCGAGCGAGGGGAGGTTCCGGGGGTTGATGGAGCAGGCCCCGTTCAGCGTGCAAGTGTTTGCACCGGACGGGAGCACCGTGGGGGTCAACCGGGCGTGGGAGGAATTGTGGGGCGTCACTCTCGACCAGTTGGGTGGCTACAATATTTTGACGGACGCTCAGCTCGAGGCGAAGGGAACTCTGTCGTACATCCGCCAAGCTTTCGCCGGGGAGCCGGCCTTCATCCCGGCGATTCGGTATGACCCGAACGAAACGATCCCCAACCAAACCCGGCACCAGGACCCCGTGCGTTGGGTCGCCGCCGTCGCCTACCCCCTCAAGGACGACGCCGGGAAGGTTCGGGAGGTCGTCCTGGTCCATGACGACATCACCGCCCGCAGGCGGGCCGAAGCTGCATTGCGGGAGAGCGAAGAAAAGCTGCGGCTGATGGCGGACACCATCCCGCAGCTGGCATGGATGGCAAGGCCGGACGGTCATATCTTCTGGTACAACCGCCGCTGGTACGAATACACGGGTACCACCCCTGAACAAATGGAGGGCTGGGGCTGGCAGTCCGTCCACGATCCAGAGGTATTGCCCAAAGTGCTCGAACGATGGCAGGGATCGATCGCCAGCGGCGAGCCGTTCGACATGGTGTTTCCCCTCATGGGGGCGGATCAGCATTTTCATCCTTTCCTCACTCGAGTGAATCCGTTGCGGGACGAGAACGGCCGCATCCTTTACTGGTTCGGGACCAATACCGACATCAGCGACATCAAGTGAATGGAAGAGGCCTTGCGG
>JANLOU010000001.1:0-3732 GCA_031366735.1 Candidatus Eiseniibacteriota bacterium | reverse complement strand
GACGTCGATCTCGTCCGCGCGCTCGGCGGCGTCGGCGAGGACGACGACCTTGTCCTTCAGCACTTCGAAGAAGCCGCCCGTGACAACGAACGCGTGCTCTTCCGCGCCCTTCTTCAGAATCAGCTCGCCAGGCGCGAGCATCGTCATGAAGGCGGCGTGCTGCGGCAGCACAGCGAGCTGGCCATCGATGCCGGGCGCGATCACCTCATCGATGCCGGATTCCACCAGCACCTTGCGTTCGACGGTGACGATTTCGACAGTTAGCGGCATGAATTTACAACCTAGAACCTACGACTATCCCTCCGACGCCATCTTCGCGGCCTTCGCGACGGCGTCGTCGATCGAGCCGACGTTCACGAACGCCTGCTCGGGCAGCGTGTCGTGCTTGCCTTCGAGGATCTCCTTGAAGCCGCGAACCGTCTCGCGCAGCGGCACGTACTGGCCGGGGATGCCTGTGAACATTTCGCCCATGAACATGGCCTGGCCCAGGAAGCGCTCGATGCGGCGGGCGCGGCCGACGGTCTGCTTGTCCTCGTCCGACAGCTCCTCGACGCCGAGGATGGCGATGATGTCCTGCAGATCCTTGTAGCGCTGGAGCACGCGCTGCACGGCGCGCGCAACCGCGTAGTGCTCCTCGCCCACGATCTGCGGATCGAGGATGCGCGAAGTGGACGCGAGCGGGTCCACGGCGGGGTAGATGCCCAACTCGGCGATCGAGCGTTCGAGCACGGTGGTGGCATCCAAGTGCGAAAACGCGGTGGCCGGCGCCGGATCCGACAAGTCGTCGGCCGGAACATAGATGGCCTGCACCGAGGTGATGGAACCCTTCTTCGTGGTGGTGATGCGCTCCTGGAGCGCGCCCATCTCGGTGGCCAGCGTGGGCTGGTAACCCACGGCGCTGGGCATACGACCGAGCAGCGCCGACACCTCGGAGCCTGCCTGGGTGAAACGGAAGATATTGTCGACGAAGAACAGCACATCCTTGCCTTCTTCGTCGCGGAAGTACTCGGCCATGGTCACGCCCGTGAGCCCGACCCGGAGCCGCGCTCCCGGGGGCTCGTTCATCTGACCGAACACCATGACGGTCTTCGCGATCACGCCGGATTCCGTCATCTCGTGATACAGGTCGTTGCCTTCGCGGGTGCGCTCGCCGACACCGGCGAACACCGAGAACCCGCCGTGTTGCGTGGCGATGTTGCGGATCAGTTCCTGGATGAGCACGGTCTTGCCCACGCCTGCGCCGCCGAACAGCCCGACTTTGCCACCGCGCTGATAGGGCGCGAGCAGGTCGACGACCTTGATGCCAGTCTCGAACAACTGCTTCTCGATCTCCTGCTCGTCGAATGTCGGGGACAGGCGGTGGATCGGCAGCCGCTTGGTGGTATTGGCCGGGCCCTTCTGATCGATCGGCTCGCCCAGCAGGTTGAAGATGCGCCCCAGGCCGCCTTCGCCCACAGGCACCATGATCGGCGCGCCAGTGTCGGTGGCCTGCATGCCGCGCACCAGACCATCCGTCGAGCTCATGGCGATGCAGCGGACGACATTGTCGCCCACATGCAGCGCGGCTTCGACGGTAAGGTGAATCGCACGCTCCTTGTCCTCGATGATGATGGCGTTGAGGAGATGGGGAAGCTTGTCCGGATCGAACGCCACATCCACCGTGGGACCGATCACCTGCACGACCTTGCCGACGTTCATCAATGTGCTCCTAGTTGAGTGCTTCAGCGCCGCCGACCAACTCGGCGATCTCGCGCGTGATGAGGGCCTGACGCAGGCGATTACGGATCAATGTGAGCTTGTCCACGAGCTCGCCGGCGTTCTTGCGTGCGGAGCCCATGGCCACCATGCGTGCCGAGTGCTCGGAAGCGAGCGCATCGGCCATGGAGGCGTACAGCTTGGCGGTGGCATAGCGCGGCAACAGCTCCGCGAAGATCGTCTCGGCGTCGGGCTCGAAGATGGTGTCGCGCTCCGGCCCGGCCTGCTTGGCCTCGCCACCCCCGACCGGCAGGAACACCTCGGTCGTGATCTTGCGCGTGATGGCATTGACGAAGTGGGTGTACACCACTTCGACGCGATCCACGGTGCCGTCCACGAACAACTTGGTGAGGTCGGCGGTGAGCTGACGCGCCAGATCGAGACTGGCCTCGGGCGGCAGGTCAGCGTAGGTCGCGAGGATGGGATAGGCGCGCCGCTTGAAGTACTCGCGCCCCTTCTTGCCCACCAGCACCAACTGCAATGAGCCCGCCGGAGCCGCCTTCAACCGCTGTTCGGCCATGCGAAGCAGGTTGGTGTTGTACGCCCCGCACAACCCACGCTCCGCCGTGACCAACACGAGCGCCGTCGTATGGACCTCGCGTGCCTTGAACAGCGGGTGCTCCAGTTCGGAAGCCGCGCTGGCCAGATTCGCGAGCATCTCGCTGATCTTGGCCGCATACGGGCTGGCCGCCTGAGCGCGCTGCTGGGCCCGCCGCAGCTTCGCCGCGGCCACCATCTCCATGGCCTTGGTGATCTGCTGCGTGCTCTTGGTGGCGCGGATGCGCCGGCGGAGGTCCTTCAACGATGGCATGGTCGCTTATGCCTTGAACTGCGCCTTGAAGGCCTTGCAGGCCTCGTGGAGCTTCTTGGTGTCGTCGTCCGAGATCGCCTTGGTGGTGCGGATGTTGTGCGGCAACTCGGGATAGTTCTTGGCGACGAACGCGAGGTACTCCTCCTCGAACCGGTGCACGGCCAACACTGGCAGGTCGTCGAGGTAGCCATTGGTGCCGGCGAACAGCGAGATCACCTGGTTCTCCACGGCCATGGGCTGGAACTGTCCCTGCTTGAGCAACTCCACCATGCGCTCGCCGCGGGTCAACTGCGCCTGCGTGGCCTTGTCCAGGTCGGAGCCGAACTGTGCGAACGCTGCAAGCGCGCGGTACTGCGCAAGGTCCAGCCGGAGTCGTCCGGCCACTTGTCGCATGGCCTTGATCTGCGCCGAACCCCCGACTCGGGACACCGAGATGCCGACATTCACCGCCGGTCGCACGCCGGAGTAGAACAAGTCGCCCTCGAGGAAGATCTGGCCGTCGGTGATCGAGATCACATTGGTCGGGATGTAGGCCGACACATCGCCCGCCTGCGTCTCGATGAACGGCAACGCGGTGAGCGAGCCTCCGCCCAGCGCATCCGACAACTTGGCGGCACGCTCGAGCAGGCGCGAGTGCAGATAGAACACATCACCCGGGTAAGCCTCGCGCCCCGGCGGGCGGCGCAGCAGCAGCGCCAACTGGCGGTACGCCGTGGCCTGCTTGGACAAGTCGTCGTACACGCACAGCACATGGCCGCCGTTGTACATGAACTCCTCGCCCATCGCCACACCCGCGTAGGGCGCGATGTACTGCAGCGGCGCGGGCTCTGAAGCGGAGGCGGTGACGACGATGGTGTACTCCATGGCGCCGTACTTCTCGAGCGTGCCCACCACATTCGCGACGGTCGATTCCTTCTGACCGATCGCGACATAGATGCAGATCACGCCGGTGCCCTTCTGGTTGATGATCGTGTCGACGGCGATCGTGGTCTTGCCCGTCTGCCGGTCCCCGATGATCAACTCACGCTGACCACGGCCGATCGGGATCATGGCGTCGATGGCCTTGATGCCGGTCTGCAGCGGCTCCTTCACCGGCTGCCGCACGATGATGCCCGGCGCGATCATCTCCACCGGACGCGAGCCCACCGACTCGATCGGGCCGCGGC
>JANLOU010000632.1:0-5320 GCA_031366735.1 Candidatus Eiseniibacteriota bacterium | reverse complement strand
ACCGCGGCCCGGATGCGCGAGGCACGCACGCTGCGAGGCGCGCGCGCCTCGAGCGCACGGCGAAGCGCGAGGGGCGGGCCGAGCGCTGGTGGACACGGAACAGCGCCGCGCCCGCGGTCGGGAACTACCGGCCTCGGTGCGGCGTTGGGCCGCTTCGCGCCAAGCCCGTGAACGCGTGCGCCGCGCCGACGACAGTGAAGCCGCCCCGCTCACCCTCGGCCCGCCCCTCGCGCTTCGCCGTGCGCTCGAGGCGCGCGCGCCTCGCAGCGTGCGTGCCTCGCGCATCCGGGCCGCGGTTCCGCCCGGCGCGCTGCTCATCGATTTCCTGGTGCATGACGGCCGGCTGGGAGCCATCACGGCGGACCGCGCGCGGCTTCGTGGGGTTGCCGCGCTGGTGACCGAGGCTCACATCACGCGACTGGTGAGCGCATTGCTGTTCCGGCTCCGCTCGGCGGCTTTCCGCGCGGAGGGCGCGCGCACGCAGGACCCCGCCCTCCAGGAACTCCTGAGCGAGATCGCGGCACTCACACTCTGGCCGCTGCTGGGCTCGACGATCCCGACGGGACTGGCGATCGCTCCGAGCGGCCCGCTGACGCGCCTGCCATGGGCCGCGCTCCCACTGCCGGATGGTCGCGCACTCTGCCAAGCCATGCCGCTGGTGATCGTGCCGGGCCTGCGACTCGGGCTCTCGGCCGCTTCGGCGGCGCGCCAGCCCAACTCCACACCTCTCGTGGTCGGCGTGGACTCGGGCGACCTCGCAGCGGTCGAGCGTGAATGCGCCGCGGTATGCGCCGCCTTTCCCGCTGCCCGCACGCTGGTGGGCGCCGAGGCGACCGTCGAGCGGTTCGCGGCGTTGGCCGGCGCTGCCGACTGGATCCACTTCGCGGGCCATGGGGGGTGGCGCGCCGATGCCCCGCATGAATCGGGATTGCGGTTCGCCGATCGCTGGCTGCTCGCCGGAGAGCTCGCCGATCTGCCATTGCGCGCGCGGTTCGTCACCCTGTCCGCCTGCCACAGTGCCCGCTCGCTGATCCGGCCCGGCGAGGAGTGGTTCGGGCTCACGCGGTCGTTCCTGCTCGCCGGCGCCGCGGCCGTGGTGGCTTCGCAATGGGATGTCGAGGATGGCGCCACCGCGCGCTTGATGTCCGCGCTCTACCCGCTTCTCGCCGCCGGCCTGCCTCTGGCGCAAGCGCTTGCGGCGGTGCAGGCAGAATGCAATGAAACCGGGGCCCACCCCCTCGAGTGGGCAGGGTTCCTCACTTTGGGTGGCCCTTTGCAGTGCCTTGCGGCATCCGATGTGGGGTAGAATCCTGTGCATCACCCCGGACCTCAGCCAGGAGCCCAGCCCGATGCAAAGCCCAGCGGCATCCACGATTCGCCTCTTCGGAGCACTGGCCCTCGTCAGCGCGTTGGCAGTCGGCTGCGCACGCTCGCTTCCGACTGCTCCCGTCGCGGACAAGGGCGGAGCCATTGCGCGGCAGGGTTCCTCCCTGCAAGCCAGTGGTGACATCCAGAACGAAGTCGTCGCGACGCTGGCCGTGGGCGCCGATCCCGCGCGCGTCGCGGCGGACATGGGATGTACGCTGGTGGAGTGGGAATCCGCTGAGCGCTGCGCGACCTTCCATCCCGCTGCCGACCAGAGCGTGCTCGTCCTGACGGGACGATTGCAGCTGGATCCCCGCATCCAGACCGCCGAACCCAATAGTTGGATCGAGACCGCCGAGGCGCGCCAACAGAGCTTCGCATTCGATGATGGCTTCGGAAGTCCTGGGACTTATGCAGCCCAGGAAGCGGCAGGCGCGATCGGCCTGGAAACCGCGCATGTCGTCAGCACTGGTAGCGGCGTCACGATCGCCATCCTCGACACGGGGATCGACCCGACTCATCCCGCGCTTCGCCAACATTTCATCAGCGGCCGTGACTTTGTGGACGGTGACGCATCCCCATTCGAAGCCATGAACGGCCTCGACGATGATGGCGACGGCAGGATCGACGAGTCCTACGGCCATGGCACGCATGTCGCGGGCATCCTCGCCCTGACCGCACCGGATGCGCGGCTGCTCGTGATCCGCGTGCTCGACGCCGACGGCCGCGGCGATGTCGCCAATGTGGCTGCCGGCATCCGGTACGCCGTGGCGCAGGGCGTCCGGGTGATCAATCTGAGTCTCGGCATGCTGAACCGCAGCGATGCCGTCCAGGCCGCGCTCGAAGAGGCGGAATCCCGCGGCATCACCGTGGTGGCCTCCGCGGGCAACTGGGGTGCGGAAAACCCACAGGAATTCCCGGCGAGTTCGAGTCATGCCCGCGCCGTGGCTGCGGTCGATGCCTCGGCGAAGCCCGCCATATTCACTTCGTTCGCCGAGGCTGTGGCGATCTCCGCGCCCGGCGTCGGCATTCGCAGCACCTATCCCGGCAATCGTTATCGGCTGTGGAGCGGCACCTCGATGTCGACCCCGTTCGTCGCCGGCACCGTCGCGTTGCTCTTACAGGTCCATCCCAGCTGGAACACCGATCAAGTGATGGATCGCATCGGCACGACCTGCCGGCCCATCCACGGCGCCACGCTCGCGCAGCAGGACAAGTTGGGCGAGGGCGCGCTCGACGCGGGCGCAGCGCTCTGGGTCGACTTCGTTCCGTTCATGTCTCCGCCCGTCGATCCCACGGCGATCCTCCGGTGAACGCGGCGACTGCCCAGCGGGACCGTCGGTAGCTACCGCTGCGACTTCGGCCTCAGAAGATCCCGGGGATCCAGCGAGCGCGCGATCCGATCCACTCCGCATGCCCCGGCCCCAACTGGGCCGCCAGCATGCGATCCTCGCGCACGCAGACATGAGCGGTCGCCACGATCGCGGGGGCCGAGAGCAACAACCAACCCAGCGGCACTCCCACCGCGAGCGGGAGCGCGGCATAGAACGCCATGCGTGCGGCCACCTCGGGCATCCGCACCCGCGCCGAGCCGAAGCGCGTGGACCAGCGTAGCCCCATCGCCGCCAGAGCCAGGACGATTCCCATCAGGTTGCCGTAGCCGCCCAGCACTGCGCCGCCCGTGGGCTTGATGCACAGGTAGAACGCGGTGATCGAGGCGAACACCAGTGCGGCCAACCAGCGCGGTGGCTTCACGCGCGCACGGACCCGATCGCCCGCGGCACGCCGCGCAGCGTGGTCCGCGAGGCTGTAGAGCAGGATCAGCGTTCCACTCGTGCCGAAGCGGACCAGTGAGTCCTCGAAGAACGGCATCCTTCCTCCGTTGATGTCGCGAGGCGTCGTGGCAGCGCCGGAATCCGCCGTGGCGCGTGCGTTGTGTGAACGACTACCACACGCGCGGCCGCGCGCAAAGGCCGTGCGCGCCCGTGGCGCAACGGGCGGGTCAAGCTTGCTCCAGCTCCGTCATCAGGGGCTTGCGAAACCAAGGGCCCCACCCCCATCCTGCACCCATGACTCCTCGCGTCGGGCTGCTACTCCTCGCCCTCCTCGTCCTGCCCCCTTCAGCGCACGCTGCGGATCGGTTCGAACCGGTCCATGGCCTGCAGCTCGCGCGCATCGCCGAAGGGCTCGATCACCCGGTGTTCGCGACCTGCGCTCCAAGGGACGGACGCATCTTCATCGTCGAGCAGCCCGGCCGTATCCGGGTCGTCCAGGATGGAGTGCTCCTGCGCGAACCGTTCCTCGATCTCACGGACCGCGTGGGCTATGGCGGTGAACGCGGATTGCTGGGGCTCGCCTTCCATCCCGACTACGCGCGCAATGGGCGCTTCTATGTGAACTACACCGACCGTCATGGCGACACACAGGTGGTTCGTTACCGCATCGGCACCGGCCCTGACCGCGCCGACCCGGCCAGCGCTTCGCCCGTACTTGCTGTGCCGCAACCGTTCGCGAATCACAATGGCGGCATGATCGCGTTTGGGCCCGACCGGATGTTGTACATCGGCATGGGCGATGGCGGCTCGGCGGGTGATCCATTCGGTAATGGGCAGAAGCGCTCGACGCTGCTGGGCAAGATGCTCCGGATCGATGTGGACCGAGGCACGCCGTATGCCATTCCGCCGGACAACCCCTTCCGCGGTCGCCGCGATGCCCGCCCCGAGATCTGGGCCACTGGGTTGCGCAACCCGTGGCGCTTCTCATTCGATCACACCAATCACCTGCTTGTGATCGGGGATGTGGGGCAGAACCGCTACGAGGAGATCGACCTCGTGCCATCCGATCGCGCCGGGCTCGACTACGGCTGGAATGTGCGCGAAGGGCTGCATGCCTTCGGGCTCCCGCGGCACGCGAGTGCGCAGCGGGTGGAGCCTGTGCTCGAATACCCGCACGAGGACGGCTGTTCGGTGACCGGCGGGTATGTCTATCGTGGGCGCGCGCTGGCGGGTCTGAGTGGGACCTATTTCTTCTCGGACTACTGCCAGGGTTGGTTGCGTTCGTTCCGAGTACGCGACGGGCGTGCGGTCGAGCTGCGCCAATGGTCGCTCGGGACCATGGGCCAGGTCACCAGCTTCGGCGAGGACAGCTCCGGAGAGTTGCTCGTGTGCACCGCGGATGGGCGCGTGTGGCGGATTGTGCCCGCCGCACCCTGAGCGGCGGCGTCCGTGCGCGGCCACCTCGGCGGGTGCAACCACACCGACCACCGCATCGGCGACCGGCTCCGTCACTCGCAGCACCACCAGGGTGCGATCGTCCTGCGCTTCTTCGGGGCCCAGATGCCGCTCGATCTCCTGCAGCACATGCTCGGTGATGCCACGCGCGGTGAGCGAGTGCGGCAGCGACTTCACGAACTCCGCCAGGCGCTCTTCGCCGTACAGCTCGCCATCGCGATTCGTGGCCTCGCTGATGCCATCGGTGTAGAACACGAGCCGGTCGCCATGGCGTAGCTCGACCACATCCTCCTCGAGCGCAATCTCCTCGAGGATGCCCAATAGCAGCCCGCCCTTTTCAAGGAAAACAACTTCGCCATCCTCGCGCACCAGCATGGGCCAGTTATGCCCCGCGTTGCAGAAGGTGAGCCAGCGCCCTGTCGAATCGACCCGGGCCAGGAAGAAAGTCGCGAACTGGTGCACGGCGGTGCTGCGATACACCAGCTCATTGATGTTGTGCAGGATGGTGGCCACCGAAGGGACCGAACGCGCCTGCGTGCGGACCGCAGCCTGCAGCATCGAGGACAGTAGGGCTGCGGGAACCCCTTTGCCGGCAACATCCGCGATCGCCACGAGGAAGGAACCATCCTCGATCGGCACCACATCGTAGTAGTCGCCCCCCACCTGCCGCGAAGGCAGGTTGACGGCATGGGCCTGACAGCGCGGCAGCGGCGGAAAATCCGAGC
>JANLOU010000139.1:0-7538 GCA_031366735.1 Candidatus Eiseniibacteriota bacterium | reverse complement strand
GGCGACCGTCACCGGCCCGATCGACAATGTCGATGCGAACGAGCGACGCCAAGGCTATCGCGACGCGATGCACGCGGCGGGCAGAGCGGACCTCGCGCTCGAGCTCCAGGGTGATTTCACCGAGGTAGGCGGGCACCATGCAGCCATGGCATTGCTGGCACTCACACCCCGACCCACCGCAGTGTTCGTGGCCAACGATCACATGGCCGTGAGCCTGCTGGCCACGCTGCGCGAACGCGGCGTGTCGGTGCCCGGGGACATCGCCGTGGGCGGGTTCGACGATATCGCCATGGCACGCTACCTGACCCCGGCGCTCTCCACGGTGCGGGTGGACCTCGATACGCTGGGACGGCTCGCGGTCGCGCGCCTGCTGGAGCGTTCGCGCGGGGATGCCCCCGCCCAGGGGCGGGTCGAGCGGCTGAGCGCGGCGCTGGTGATCCGCGAGAGCTGTGGCTTTGCGCCGCGCACTCCCGTGCGCCCCGCCAGCGCTCCCTAGGCACGCTGAGGCGGAAGCGGGTAGGTTCCCCAGCGGTACCCCTTCCGTTGCGCCATCCCGTTCCTTGAGGAATCCGGACCATGCCCCGCCTCGTTGTCCTTGATGCGCTCGGCCTTGCGTACCGCGCGTATTACGCGTTCATCGGCCGGCCGTTGCGCAACAGCCGAGGGGAGAACACCTCCGCGATCTTCGGCTTTGGCAACATGGCGCTGCGCTTTCGGCGCGATCTGGCGCCCACCGCCTGGGTGCTCGCATGGGATGGGCCGGGCCCCACATTCCGACACGAGATGTACCCCGAGTACAAGGCGCATCGTCCTCCCATGCCCGAGGAACTCGCTTCGCAACTGACGCCGATCGAGGAGCTTTCGCAATGCCTTGGCCTGCCGGTGCTGGAGAAGCCGGGGATGGAGGCCGACGATGTCATGGCGACCCTTGCGCGTCAGGGCGTGGAGGCGGGCTATGAGGTGTACCTCGTCACTGCCGACAAGGACATGCTGCAAGTGGTCAACGACCGCGTCACGGTCATGGCGCCCGCGGGCAAGGGCGATGACCTGATCCGGATGGACCCGGACGCGGTGCGCGCCAAATGGGGAGTGGGGCCCGAGCACATCCGCGATGTCCTGGCGCTGATGGGCGACTCCTCGGACAACATCCCGGGGGTGCCCGGCGTGGGCGAGAAGACCGCGGTCGAACTCATGAAACAATTCGGCTCGCTCGAGGCGCTGTACGAGCAGGTGGAATCGATCACCAAGCCGGCGCTCAAACGGCGATTGCTCGAGCACCGCGAACTGGCCTACCTCTCCCGCGAACTGGCCACGCTCCGTCCCGATCTCGATCTGGGGCTCTCCCTCGACGCACTCACGCTCGCGCCCATCCGCCGCGATGACCTGACCACCTTCGCGCGGCGCTGGGAGATCCGGCGACTCGAGCAGGTCGCCTCATCGCAAGGCGAGTCCGACGCGGGGGAGGTCGTCGCGGCGCGCAGCCCGGAGCGGCGTGGGCTCGCGGCCGAACAGCGCGGTACCGGCGTGAAGCTGCGCGAGGATCCACTCCAAGGCGCGGCGGTGCCCGATCTCTTCGGCGCACCGGTCATCGCGCCACCGGCATCGCCATTGCCCGCCCTGCTCACGCGTGTGCCGCAGGGGGACCTGTTCGCGTCGGTCAGCGTCGAAGCGAGCGCCGCGGGTGGCCCCTCGCTCGAGGAGATCGCGAACCGCGTGCATGCGGTGCGCGCCAGGTCATGGCACGGGTTGGCAGTGTTCCCCGTCACCTTCGGCGCTGCTCCTCGCACCGCGTCGCTCGTCGGGCTCGCGCTGGCTGCCCGGGATGGCACAGCGTGCTATGTGCCACTGGCGCACGAGTCCGGACCCAATGTCGCGCTCGAGCAATTGCGCGCATGGCTGGCGCCGGCATTGGCCGACGCGCAGTGCGAGAAGGTGGCGCTGGACCTGAAGGCCGTGGCCCATGTGCTGGGTTCGCACCAGCTCGGGTTCGCAGGGGGGCGGTTCGACCTGCACCTGGGCTCGTTCCTGTGCGACCCCGCGCGCGAGCATTCGCTCGAGGCCCTCGCGGCCGATGTGCTGGGCGTTGCGCTGGCACCGCTCGAGCCGCCCGCGTTGCGCGGCAGATCGCGGACGGGTCCCGGGGCGCAGCCGGTTGCGGCTGTGATGCCTGCCGCCGAACGCATGGCGGCTGCGTGCTGGCCATTGGCCGAGGCCCTGCGGGCACAGTTGGAGGCGCGCGAGCAATGGAAGTTGTACGCCGACCTCGAGCATCCGCTCATCGAGGTGCTGACCGCCATGGAGAAAGCCGGAGTCGCACTGGATGCTTCGGTGCTGCGCGGACTCTCGGATAGCGCCGGTCGCGATATCGCGGGGCTCGAGACGCGCATCCTCGAGGCCGCGGGCGAGACATTCAATATCGCGAGCGGGCCGCAGCTGGGGCGGATCCTGTTCGAAAAACTCGGGCTGACCACCGGCAAGAAGACCAAGACGGGCTACTCGGTGGACTCCGCCGTGCTCGAGGGGCTTGCGAGCGCGCATCCCCTGCCAGCGCTGGTGCTCGAGTGGCGCGCACTCAGCAAGCTCAAGGGCACTTACCTCGATGCGCTGCCCACGAGCATCGATCCACGCGATGGCCGTGTGCACACCACCTTCGAGCAGACCGGGGCGGCCACCGGGCGGTTGTCCTCGTTCGATCCGAATCTGCAGAACATCCCCATGCGCACCGCGCAGGGACGCGCCATCCGGCGCGCGTTCGTGGCTGCGCCGGGCTCTACGCTCGTGGGCGCGGACTACTCGCAGATCGAGCTGCGCGTCATGGCGCATCTCTCCGAGGATCCCCAGTTGATCGAGGCGTTCGAGAGCGGCGAGGACATCCACGCCAGTACGGCCCGGCGCATCTTAAAGGTCACCGGCGATGTCCCAGCCGAACTGCGCTCGCGTGCCAAGGTGGTGAACTTCGGCGTCATGTACGGCATGGGCTCGCGCAGTCTCGCGCAGCAGATGGGCATCGGGTTGCAGGAGGCCAAGGAATTCATCGAAGGCTACTTCACCGTCTACGCCGGCGTGCGACGGTTCCTTGACCGCACACTTGAGGAGGCGCGCGAAAGTGGCTATGTGCAGACGCTGTTGGGTCGGCGGCGTTACCTACCCGCCCTGCGCAGCACGGGAGGGCTGGAACGCAGCATGGCGGAACGCGCTGCCATCAACACGCCCATCCAGGGTTCGGCCGCCGACCTCGTGAAGTTGGCAATGCTGCGCGTGCATCAAGCGCTCGCGCGGCGCACGGGCACCCGATTATTGCTTCAGGTGCACGACGAACTCGTGTTGGAGTGCCCCGAAGGGGACGCCGATCGCGTGTCCGAATGGGTCCGAACCGAGATGGAAGGGTGCTACGCCCTGCGCGTGCCGCTCACCGTATCGGTGGGCCGTGGGCTGACCTGGTTCGAGGTCCATTGAAGGAGCATGGGGTGAGCGATCCCGTTGCGCGCCGTCGTTCGCATCCCACGGATGCGTTGTTGATCATCGGGCTGGTGGGGCGGGCCGGCAGTGGCAAGAGCACGGTCGCACGGATGCTCGAGGCGCGGGGCGCACTGGTGCTCGACGCCGACCGGTTGGGGCACGACATCACCGACACCGATCCCGAGGTGCGGGCGGCACTCATCGCGGAGTATGGCGACGGCGTCTATCGCGAGGATGGCCATCTGGACCGCGCGCAGGTCGCCGCGCGTGTCTTCGCGGACCCGGTGGCATTGCAGCGGCTGAACCATCTGGTCCATCCGCGCATCCTGCGCCGCCTGCACCATCTGCTCCTCCAACTGAGCGAGCAACATGAACCCCGCGTCGTCGTCGTGGATGCCGCGCTCATGCTGGACTGGGGCTTCGAAGCAGCGTGTGACGCGGTCCTGGCGGTGACCGCGCCCGAGCCGCAACAGATCGCCCGGCTGGTCAGCGCTCGGGGCTGGACCCCGGAACAGGCGCGCGCCCGGCTGGCGAACCAACAACCCCACGCCTACTTCGAGCGCGTGGCGGATGAAGTCCTGGTCAACGACGGGAGCGAGGAGCAGTTGCGTGCGGCCACGGACGCGGCGCTTTCGCGCATGCTCGCGCGCCGGCGCTCGCCCAAGGTGTAGACTGCCGACGGCGCAGGGGAGTCCGGTTCCGGGCTCGGCCCGCGACCAGCCTTTCTCAGCCGGAGGTCGCAGTTGAATCCTGTCGCCATCCTCGTGTTCGTGCTCGTCGCCGTCGCACTGCGCGCGTTCGAGTCGCACAACAAGCGCCGCGGATCTTTGCCGCCCGTCGCTCAGCCGCCGTGGCCGCAGATGCCCCAGCAGCACGGTTCTCCCCAGTCGGCCTCGGATCGGCCGTATGTGCAGGAGACCGACAAGCATCGCCCCACATCCCACGAGTCACAGCAGCACGCATCGCCGCCGCATGCGCGCCTTCCGTCCCCCGCTGCACGCGTCGAGTCGCGCCCGCGGACCGACCGCAGCCCGCACGAGATCTCCGAGCGCGAGCTCACCACCGCGGGCGAGCTCAATGCGCCGGCGGGATCAGCTTTGGCGCGGCTGCAGGCGAGCATCGAAGAGCGGCGACTGGCGCTCGAGCGGCGACACGCCAAGGGGGTGTCGATCCGTTCCGCGGACCGAGGGTCGTCCGCATGAATGGTCCGTTCGCGGGCTGGCTGGCCGGACTCCGGCGCTGGTTCGGTGTTGCGCCCACCCTCCCCCAGCCGATCCAGGACGCGCAACGGGCGGGCGAGATGTTGGGCGAGGCGCTCGCCGAGGACGACCCGGCGATCCGCGTCGCGAAGCTGCGCAAGGCGCTGGCGCATGGCGAGCGCATGCAAGGGGAGAGCGGCGACATCGTGGTGATGGAAGCCTCGCTGCACCTGGGCGAGAAACTGCGCACGCTGGGTTCTCGCGAAGAAGCGCTGTTGCATTTCGGGCGCGCGGTGGAACGCAGCTTCCGCGTCCCGGACCCGGTGGGACGCCATCGCAGGGCCGGTGCACTTTCGCGCTTGGCGATCCTCGATCAGGAATCCGGCCAGATGGAGCGGGCCCGCCAGCGCTACGAAGAGGCGCTCGCGCTCGGCGGGGACTCCGATGCGCAGTTGTTGCTCGGCATGCTCACGCAGGCGGCATTCAATCTGGGCATCCTCGAGAGCGAGCGTGGCGACGCCGAGCGCGCGCGCGTCAGCTGGGAGCGAGCCATCGAACTGGGCGCACGCTCGGGTCACCCGAGCGGCTGGGATCCCGCCGCGGTCGCGGCGTTCAATCTGGGCCATCTGTTCGTGCGGGACGGAGCCACGGACGCCGGCCGGCGGATGCTCGAGCAAGTGAGCGTCATCGGCGAACCGGCCGGAACTCCGCTCGGGCTCATGGCGTCCGCCAAGGCCGCGCTCGCGCTGGCGACGCTGGCGGAGCAGGAGGGACTGCCCGGGGAGCCGGAGGCCACCCGCCAATACCGCCGCGCCCTCGATCTGGGAAGGGCTTGCGCGATCCCCGAAGGTCGGCTGGCGGCGTTGCAGGGCGCCATCGGGCTGGGGGAGGAAGCGGCCGGCTCGGGGCGGACGGTCGAGGCGGTCGAGCACTATCGCGTGGCCCATGCGCTGGCTCCCTCGTGCGAGCCCGAGGCTGCGGCCCGCTTCGGAGTGCTGTCCTCGCTTCGGCTGGGGCAGGCATTGGCCGAGACTGCGTCGCGCGATGAAGCGGCCATCCATCTGCAGCACGCGTTCATCGCGGGCCGCGAGAGCGACGAGCTGTGGGTTCGCGAGTGGGCCGCGCAGGCGGCATGCAACCGACACCGCGTGTTGTGTGCGCTCGAGCGCTGGGAGGAGGCGCGCGCGCTCGCCGAGGAGGCGCTGGTGTTCACCGCGACACTCGACTCGGGGCTTGGGCGAGCGCTGCAGGCCGCGGCACTGTACGCGCGCGCATTCCAGGAGTTGCACGACGGCGACTCCGAGAGCGCTCGCGTGGCGCTCCACGAGGTCACCACGCGTGGCCTCGCGAGCGGCGTCGATGTGGGTGAGCGGATCGCATTGGACGCGCTGCTGCTTTCGGGTCACCTCGATCGCCAGGCGGGAAGGGCCGAACCCGCCCGCGCCGCATTCAAGCAGGCCGTGACGCTGCTGCGTGAGCGGGACGGACCGGACGCGGATGCGATGGCGGCGATGGCGTCGGTGAATCTGGGGCATTCGCTGGTCGCGCTGGAGCGACAGCTCGAGGCGCGCTATGCCTATGAGCAGGCCCTCGCGCGGGGCCGCGCGTCCGGGCTGCCGTCCGGGCGTGCCGCGGCAGCGAATGCGGCGCTCAATCTGGGAGCCATGCGCGAGGACGAACTCACGCAGGAGCAGCGGCGCGAGTTGTTCACGCTTGCGGGCATGCTCGGCCGCTCCAGCGGCACGGCGCTGGGCACCCAGTGTGCGGCGCAATCCGTACGCGCGATCGCCCAACTGGACTCCGGCGAAGCAGGTGGCGAGGACGACTCCGATCCCGACGATGCTCCCTTCGCCTGATCGGGGGATTTCACATCGCCGGTTCGCTCCCGTAATCTGCCTTGCTCCGACGGGCACTCCAGTTCTCTTCCGTGCGAAAGGTTCCCATGCTCACGACTGCTGAACTGCGCAAGCGCCTCGATACGACGCAGGAGAGTCTCGAGGGTCTGCGGAGGTACCTTTGACATCGACGCCTGCGTCCGCGAGATCCCGCAAATCGAAGCGCGGATGGCGGAGCCGGGTTTCTGGGACAAGCAGGAGCTGGCGCAGAAGACCGTCGCGCAGCTGAAGGCGTTCAAACGAACGCTGGACGACTTCCAGAAGCGCGACTCGATGCGCGTGAGTCTGTCCGAGATGTTGGACATGGCCGAAGCGGAAGCCGATGAGTCGATGCTCAAGGAGTTGCAGTCCGAGCTGACCACCCTGGAGACGCAGGTGACCGAGCTCGAGACCCGCAGCCTGTTGTCGGGCGAGCACGACCGTCTGGGTGCGATCATCACCATCCACCCCGGCGCCGGAGGCACCGAGTCGCAGGACTGGGGCGAGATGCTCATGCGCATGTACCAGCGCTGGGGGGAGCGCCACGAGTACAAAGTGACGCTGCTCGACTATGTCGCCGGAGAAGAAGCGGGCATCAAGGACGCGACCCTCGAGATCGAAGGGGACTACGCCTACGGCTACCTGAAGGCCGAGACGGGCGTGCATCGGTTGGTGCGCATTTCGCCATACGATGCCAACCAGCGTCGACACACCTCGTTCGCGAGTGTCGCGATCATGCCGACCATCGATGACACGGTCACCGTGAACATCGCGCCGGGCGATATCCGCGTGGACACTTTCCGCGCCGGGGGGGCGGGGGGCCAGCATGTGAACAAGACTGAGTCGGCCGTTCGCCTGACCCACATCCCCACGAACATCGTCGTGCAGTCGCAGGGCGAGCGCAGCCAGCATCGCAACAAGGATGCTGCCATGAAGATCCTCATGTCGCGCCTGTTCGTGCATTACGAGGCGATCGAGAAGGCCAAGACCCAGAAGATCGCCGGCC
>JANLOU010000598.1:0-2015 GCA_031366735.1 Candidatus Eiseniibacteriota bacterium | reverse complement strand
CTCGTGCTCTGGAAGCACGGAAGACTCAACGATGCACTCGTCGTGATCGATGAGTCGCTGGCACTGTGCGAACGCGAAGAACGCTTTGGCGGTCAAAGGTTTGGGTTGTTGCTCAAAGCGCTTGTGCAGATTCACGCTGGTGCGTTCGCTGAATCAAATCACGCACTGCAGGACGCCAAGTGTTGGCGGGCCCAGCAGGATTCTTCGCGTGCATGGCTCTTGAGGAGCGAATACGCCGGGGATGTATTTCTTGAGCAGGGCGAGGCTGAACAAGCGCTCTCCTGTTATGACGATTTACTCCCAACAGCCCTCGCCCTCAACCCCCGCGGCGACATCGTCGCCGAACTCCGCCGTCGGCGGGCTGAGTGTTTCTTCCTGCTCGGCAAGCATGATCGTGCTTACCACGAGGCGCTCGAAGCGATTGCGCATTGTCAGGAGTTGGGCGATCGGTATGAGGAGGCTGCGGTCTATCGGGTGATTGGGCTGGCGGCGGGTGCGCTTGGGCGGGTCGAGGAGGCGCAGAAGTTCTTCGATCATGGGTTCGCCATGTACGACGATATCGAAACGCCCTACGAGTGGGGCAAGCTCTGGATGTCGTATGGGGAGTGGGTTGGCGGCGAGGGTGCTGGCGCGCGGCGCAATCTTTCGGCGGCCAATGAGGCATTCAAGGCTGCAATCGAGCATTTCGAGCGGATCGGCGCTGAGTTCAAGTTGGCCCAGGCGAAGGCGCGGTTCGCGGAGCTGCAGGTGACTGTTGGACGCGAGGGCGCGGAGTTGCTCCAGGTGGGGGCGCGCGTTCGTCCGCAGCGCCGGCCGCGCCGTGATGTTGAGCTCATGCGCCGCAGCCAGCGCGCGCTGGATCATTTCGGCATGGTCACCTGTGACCGCACCATCCTCGACATGTTGGACGAGCTCGAACGAATCGCTGCGTCGAGTCTGCCGATCTTGATCCTGGGTGAGTCGGGTACGGGCAAGGAGTTGATCGCTCGAGGTGTGCACAGGCTCTCGGGTCGCACGGGGCAGTTGGTGGATATCAACTGTAGCGCGGTGCCCGAAACGCTCATGGAATCCGAGTTCTTCGGCCATGTGGCGGGATCGTTCACGAGTGCAGTGCGTGACAAGGAGGGGCTCTTCGAAAGCGCGCACCAAGGCTCGGCATTCCTCGACGAGATTGGCGAGATGTCGCTGGATATGCAGGTCAAGCTGCTGCGCTTCCTCGAGACCAACGAGGTGCGCAAGGTGGGTCAGACGGCGGGCCGGCGCGTCAATGTGCGAATCATCGCGGCGACGAACCGGGACCGGGCCAAGTTGCAGAACGGTGATGGGTTTCGCTCGGATCTGTATTTCCGTATTGCGCATGCGGTGTACACGATGCCGCCGTTGCGCGAACGGGGCGAGGATGTGGATCTGCTGGTGGACCACTTCCTGCGCGCTTTCTGCGAAGAGCATCGCAAGCAGGTGACGCTGAGTTCCACAGCTCGTGAGCGCTTGGTGAGCAGCGCGTGGCCGGGCAATATCCGGCAATTGCGGGGCGTGATGAGTAAGCTGGTGATCCAGACGGCGCCGGGCCATGTGGTCACGCCGCGCGATGTGCCCGATGTGGATATGCTCGGGGCGCCTTCCAACTTGCAGGACGAGTTGCTCGACCAGGAGAAGCGCAAGATCGTCGAGGCGCTCGACCGGGCGCATTTCATCAAAGCCGATGCGGCGAGGTTGCTGGGTATGTCGCGTACCACGCTCATCACCAAGATGAAACGAATGGGCATCGCGGGTTAGACTGGCCGCATGTCCGAACGCTCCCGTCTCATCGATCTCGCTGACCGCGCCTACAAAGCAAATGCCTGGTGTGGGGCCTCGCTCCTCGAAGCGCTCGGTGGTGTCACCCCTGCCATGGCGGCCAAGCGTCCGATCAAGGGCGGGCATTCCATCTGGGAACTGGTCAATCATGTGGCCAGCTGGAATATCGTGGTCACCCAGCGCATGCAGGGCGAAACGCCCACGGTTCCGGCCGAGTT
>JANLOU010000588.1:0-2716 GCA_031366735.1 Candidatus Eiseniibacteriota bacterium | reverse complement strand
CATCGCCCAACTGTGGGCGTTCGCGAACGACCTCTACACCGTGGAGCAGGGCCAGCGTATTTTCGCCATCGTAGGCTTCGGCGCGTCACTGGGCGCGATTGCGGGCTCTTTCGTGACCGGCCAACTCGTGAAGGAATACGGGCCGTATCCGTTCATGCTCGGCGCCGCCGTGCTGTTGGGCATCTGCATGATCCTCACGAACTTGGTCAACCAGCGCGAGAAGCACCGGCGCGCCACGGCTCCAGTCGCTCCTGTGGTTGTTGCGAGCGAAGCGGAACCCGTGCAGGACGACGCGCCGATGAAGGGCCGCAGTGGATTCTCACTGGTCTTCTCCGACAAGTACCTGCTGCTCATTGCGGGATTGATGGTGGTATACAATGTGGTCAATACCAATGGGGAGTACATCCTCGGCCGTACGGTCGTCGGGTTGTATGCGGCGGCGCACGGCGGCGCCACCCAAGGTGGACTCGACGAGAAGAAAGTGATCGGCGAGTTCTACGGGAACTTCTTCACCATCGTGAATATCCTCTCCGCCATCATCCAGGCCTTCGTGGTCTCGCGTGTCCTCAAGCGATTCGGAGTGCGCGTCGCCCTGCTGGTGCTCCCCGTGGTCGCCCTGTTCGGCTACATGGCCATGGCCTTCCTGCCTTTCATCGCGATCATCCGCGGCGCAAAGCTGGCCGAGAACTCGATCGACTACTCACTCCAGAACACCACGCGCAATGCCTTGTATCTGCCGACCAGCCGTGAGGCCAAGTACAAGGCGAAACAGGCCAACGACACATTCTTCGTGCGTTTCGGCGACCTGATCTCGGCCGGGCTGGTGTTCGCCGGCACCACATGGCTGGGCTTTGCAACGCGGGAGTTCGCGTTCGTCAATGTGGCGCTGGTCGCCCTGTGGCTCGTGCTCGCGATTGCAATCGGACGCCGATATCGGGATATGACGAAGGCAACAGCGCCCCACTGAGGAGATCCGTGCGCTTCCTGACGCGCCCATTTGAGCATATCGCTGGCCAACTCGGCCTCGAGCGGGAGGAGTGGCGCAGTCTCCTGCTGATGGGAGCGCTGGTCGCGATCCTGCTGTGCGCCTACACGATCGCAAAGGTTCTGCGCGATGCGCTGTTCCTGGCACACTTCGGCGCGCTGGCACTGCCCTACGCTTACCTCGCGGTCGCGCTGGCCTCGGCGGGGTTCGTCGCGATCGAGGCGGCGCTCGCGCGTCGATTCACGCGCGTCGCCGCCACCCGCTTCACCCAGTACCTCGCCATCTCGTGCAGCGTTGCGGCGGCGCTGGCTTATCCCTACAACCGCTATTGGACGACCGCTGTGTTCTATGTGTGGACCGGCAGTCAGGCCATGATGCTGCTGCCGCATTTCTGGATGCTGGCACTGGATGTATGGGACTCGCGCCGCGCCCGACGCGTCTTCCCGCTGTTGGCGGGGTGTGGACTGATCGGCGGGCTGGCAGGGGGGAGTTTCGCGGGTTGGTCGAACCCACTCGTGCAACGCGTGGGGCTCATGTGGACGCTGCCGTTGCTCCTCATGGTGGCGCATGTCCTGACGCAAGCGATCGAATCGCACCGCACCGAACGCGGCCGCCTCGCCGAGGCGACTTCGAAGGTCTCGCCCTGGAAGATCATCCAGCGCTCGCCCTATATCCGCGTGTTGGTCGCGGGACTGGCCCTGTCGGTGATCGTGGGCACGCTCGTCGACTTCCAGTTCAAGTTGTTCCTGCGCGAGAGCTACCCGGACCCGCACGCACTCACCCAGTTCCTGGGTCGCTTCTATGTGGTGCTCAACGCGCTCTCGCTCGTCTTCCAGTTCGGCATCGCGGGCTGGCTCCTGCAGCGATTGGGCCTGGGGTTCTCGACCGGGCTGCAGCCGGTGTCGATCCTGGTGTTGTCCACCTGGCTCGCGATCGGCCCCGGCATGTGGGTGTTGGTGTCACTGCGGTGGATCCAGGGAGTGCTCTCGCAGACGCTGGGCAAATCGACGAATGAGATCTACTACACCGCGATCCGCCCGAGCGAACGCCGCCGCATCAAGCCCGCCGTCGACACGCTGGTCGAACGCTGGTCCGACGCCGCGGTCGGGCTCCTGCTCCTGCTCCTCCTGCGTGTCCTGCACGCTCCGATCATTTCGATCACCATCATCACGGCAGTCCTCGCGGCGGCGTGGATCGCCACGCTGTTCGCACTCGATGGCCAATATGGCCGGGCGTTCCAACAGATCCTGAGTAGCCGCTGGATCGAACCCGAGGACACCCCCGAGGCGCTGCGCACTCCGGCGGCGAGCCGGGCCTTGTTGGAGGCGCTGCAAGCGGGGGATGAGCCCAGGATCGTGCTGGCGCTGCACCTGAGTGGGCAGGTCCGGGACGCCCACATCGTGTCCGCCGTCCGCGGCTGCCTCGGCCATGCGTCGCCCGCCGTGCGCGCTGCGGCCGTGGCCGCGATGGAGTCCATGGCCCTATCGGACCGCGAGGATCGCATCCGGGGATTCCTGACCGACCCGGACGAAGCGCCGCGCCGTGCTGCGGTTCGTTATCTGTTGGTGTTCGGCCCGCAGCCGGTCGAGTTCGCCCGACAAGTGTTGAACGGCGACGATGCGACCCTGCAGCGATACGCCGTCGATGTCCTGTTCGACCGCCCCTGTCCTGCGCGCGCGGCCCTGAACCTGGTATGGATCGACGCGCGACTCGCTTCGACCCGAACCGAGG
>JANLOU010000586.1:0-1761 GCA_031366735.1 Candidatus Eiseniibacteriota bacterium | reverse complement strand
CAGGAGCGGCTGCTTCACTTCGCTCACCAACTGCACGCCCACGGCATCGAGCACGCGCACCGCCCGCTCGATGCTGGCGCCGTGGTACTCGTTGCGCTCATCGCGGGACACCTGCGACTCATCCACCCCAAGCCGTGGAGATTGAGCAGCGTCCCGGGATCCCCTCGCTTCAGGCGTTCGTAGTACTCCACCTCTTCGGCCAACTGCCGATGGAACTAGCGAGGCGGATTCATCGCGCGGTCGACGGCCTCGCGAACCATTCCGCCGCCCTCTAGCTCAACGGCGTACGCGGCGAGGCGTGCCCGCTCATCTTGGAGGCGCTGGACCGCCTCCTGATACTCGCGTTCGTTGCGGATCATGCGGGCAGACTCCTATGGCGAGGATCGGCATCGCGAATGCGATTAACTCGACAAATGTAACAAGCTTGGCATGACCGTAGAGCTACTCCCCCGCCTCCGTCGCCAGCTTCGCGCCCACCCACCCGCTGATCCCCGCCGCCATCACGCACACTCTGCCGTACCCCATACCCTTCGCGCGCTTCGCGGCATTCGGGGCCTTGCGGCAGAGCGGGCCGGAGCAATAGAACACGAGCAGCGCATCGTGGTCGGGCGGCAGGTCGGAGGCCGTGAACGCGATCGGGTCCAGATGCCGCGCGCCGGGCACGCGCGCCGCGAGCCAGCTGGAGCGAGCGTTCACATCGAGCACCACGATCGGCTCGCTCTGCATGCGGCGCTGCAGATCGCGCGGCGAGATCGTGGGCAGACCCATCAGTTGTGCGAACACATCAGCCTCGCGCCAGGGTCCGTCGCTTGAGGATCACCAACGCGATCGCGAGCGGCACGCCGGTGAGCGTGAACATGAGCGCCGCCGCAACCGGAGCCAGCAACCACACCGCAACCAATGCGAGGCCCGTGAGCACCCATGCCCAGCCGGCGAAGCGACGGAACGACTGCGCCTCGGCCGAATCGTGCGGCAGGCAGCCGAATGGCTTGAGCGACTTGGGGATCGCGTTGCCCGTGAATATCAGGTAGACGCCGGTCAGCGCCATCGTCAGGCGGATGCCCAGATCGGGACTGCTCACCCACCCGAGCCTCCACGCCAGCTTCGCGCCCAGTGGAACCAGAATGAGCAACGCGGCAAAGCCGAGGCTGCCGAGGAAATCGTGCGGACTGCGCCCGGGCTGCTGCACAGACTTGGTGACCATGTTCATCTCCCTCCCTGCACGGCGTGCCGGCCGGGCGTGATGGCTCGTACGGTTCGGCGCTTGCGGGCCGGCGTGGGCGCTTTCGATCCGACCGTCTCGGCGAAACCCAGCAGCGCGTCCTCGAGCACCGAGAGCTTGAGGTGGTAGTGAATGGTGCGGCCCGACTTCTTGGCTGCGACCAGGTCGGCCTCGGCCAGCACCGCGAAATGGGCGGACATGGTGGGCTTGGACACATCGAACTGGTCCGCCAGCTCGCCCGCGGACATGGGACCTTCGCGCAGCAGCTGCAGGACGCGGCGGCGCGTGGGATCGGCGAGTGCTCGGAAGACTCGGTGCATGACTAGATGATTAGCTAATCATCGAACTGTTGTCAAGGGACGCTGGGTTCCTGCAGGCCTCCGACGCTTTCCCCTTGCTTACCGAGGGGAGCGCCGTTATGCTCCCCTCGGTAACCAATATGAGCAAACCCACCGATCTTGTTCAGGGCACACTCGACCTGCTCATCCTCAAGCTGCTGGCGCTCCAGCCGCTGCACGGATGGGCGATCAGTCGTCGCC
>JANLOU010000565.1:0-2808 GCA_031366735.1 Candidatus Eiseniibacteriota bacterium | reverse complement strand
CGGCGCTTGTTCAGCTTGATGATCTTGACCGAGACACTCTGGCCCAGGAGCGCGTCCACATTCTGGACCTGACGCAGCGCGATCTGCGAACCCGGGAGGAACGCCTCCACGCCGTACAGGTCGACAACGACGCCGCCCTTGATCTTGCGGATGAGCTTGCCCTCGACCACCTGGCCGTTGTCATGGGCTTCCTTGACACGGTCCCAGACACGGACGAAGTCGGCGCGTTGCTTGGAGAGGACGACGAGGCCGTCCTGATTCTCCATCTTCTCGAGGAACACCTCGAGCACATCGCCGACCTTGATACTGCTGGGGTCCGAGAACTCGCTGAGCGAGATGATGCCCTCGCTCTTGAATCCCACATCCACGAGGACGTCCTTATCGTCGATGGACAGGACCGTGCCACGCACGATCTCGCCCTCGGCGATGGACTGCATCGATTCCTCGTACTGCCCGAACAGCGCCGTGCGCTGCTCCGGGGTCAGTTCCTCTTCGTCCTCATAGTTGAGGGGAACGAGGGGAAGCGCGGGTGCCCGCTTCTTGACGACTGCGGGGGTAGGGTCCTTCTCCATTGCGTCGATCATGGGTCTGTACAACCTCCTGGTGCTATCAAGATATGGGAGCGGTGATACCGCCCCCGTTACCGCCGAAGTTCATTGCGCCGCTTTGAGCGCTGCGATCTCCCGCATGGCGCCGTCGCCAACGCACTGGTAGAGCGCGCGCCCGGGTTCGAGACCCGCATCCGCGCCTGCCAGTTCCTGCCATGTGCGTGCTTGCCCGAATGAGACACGAGGCCTTGTGCGCCGCGTGAGCCATTGGGTCGGAGCATGATCGGTGCCGCTCAAGTAGCACGGCAGGATGCGCGCCCCGGTATTCACTGCGAGCATCCCCACACCGGGTTTCGCCGGATGCAGTTGGCCATCGCGCGACCGGGTTCCCTCGGGGAACATGATGAGCGCATGACCTGCTCGCAGCACTTCCATGGCCTTGCTCAGCCCGCGCATGTCGACCGCACCCCGTCGGATGGGGATGGAGTTGTATGCACGAATGAGCGAACCGAACACCGGTGGGCGGAACAGCTCCTCCTTGGCGAGGAAATGCAGCTCGCGCACCGCAGCGGTACCGACGAAGGGCGGGTCGAAATACGAGATGTGGTTCGAGGCGACGATCAGCCCTCCGTCCAACGGAACGAAGGACCGGCCCCGGACCTGCCAGCCGGTGAGGATACCGATGAGACCATCAAGAACAGACCGGGTGACACTGTAATGCAGACTCACACAGAACTCCAATGGACAAAGGGCATTCCGCCCTCGCTGTGGCGATCGGCGGGACGGTGCCGCCAGTCTAGCGGTCCCGTGCGTCGGCCGGACAATCGGGGTGCGCCCGGACCACTCGGAGGACGGCGAGGACCTGGGATTCCAGCTCCATTCCCGAGGTATCCACGACAATCGCATCCGGGGCCGGCTTGAGCGGACTATCGGCGCGGTTCCGGTCGCGATCGTCCCGGCGCTGGAGGTCGGCGCGCACATCCTCGAGTCCGGCGGGCAGGCCGTGGGCCTGAAGCTCCCGGCAGCGCCTGAGCGCGCGGGTTCCCACATCGGCATCGAGGAAGACTTTGACCTCGGCATCCGGGAAAACGACCGTTCCCAGGTCGCGCCCCTCACCCACCAACGGCCCCTGCTCGCGCATCGCCCGTTGCCAGCCGACCAGGGTGCGACGCACCTCGGGCACGGCGGCGACCCGGGATGCCAGCTCGCTCACCTGCGGGCTTCGGATGGCGCCACTCACATCCTCGTCGTCCAGATACACATGGTAGTGCTGAGGCGAGCCCGAGACGCGGATCGAGGTCCCGCGCGCCATGGCTCCCAGCCCGGGGCCGTCGTCCGCGGAGAGTCCGACGCGGTGCGCCTTGAGCGCGAGGGCACGGTAGAACGCCCCGGTGTCCAGGAACTGGAATCCAAGCCGCTCCGCCAGCGCACGGGCCGTTGTGCTCTTGCCCGCAGCGGCAGGTCCATCAAGCGTCACCACGAAACTCATCGGGACCTCT
Organism: Candidatus Eiseniibacteriota bacterium; assembly: GCA_031366735.1. Taxonomy (GTDB): domain Bacteria; phylum Eisenbacteria; class RBG-16-71-46; order RBG-16-71-46; family RBG-16-71-46; genus CAIXRL01. The sequence goes on along the minus strand of JANLOU010000565.1, from coordinate 761 downwards.
CGCACCAGCGGCTCGGGGTCACGCAACCCCCTCGATCACTTCGGCGCCAAGATCGGAGAGCGTGTCGAAGAATCGTGGGTACGAGGTGTGGACGCTACTCACATCGTCGATTCGCATCGGTCGGTCGCAACGCGCACCCAGCGCCGCGAACGCCATGACGATCCGGTGGTCCAAGCCGGACACGATCGCGGCGCCCTGCACCGCACCGCCCGTGACCTCGAGCCCATCGGGATGCTCTCGCACCTCCACACCGCAAGCCCTGAGGTTGCGTGTCAGGAGCGCGATGCGGTCGCTCTCCTTCACTCGCAGCTCGGCGGCGCCGACAAGCCGGGAGACCCCCTTCGCCGCCGTGGCAAGCAATACCCACGCAGGCGCTTCGTCGATCAGGCGCGGCATCCATTCGCGCGGGACATCGAAACACCGAAGCGTTTCGGCGCCAAGGACAGTGACATCCCCGACCGGTTCCCCCGCCGTCTGGCGTGGCCGCGTGATCTGGACTTCGGCGCCCATCGCGACGAGCACATCAAGCAATCCCGTGCGCGTGGGATTCAGGTTCACGCCGATCGCCGTCACGACGGCTCCCGGCATGGCTGCGGCCGCGGCGAGGAAGAATGCAGCGCCGGAGAAGTCGCCGGGGACGATCAGCGATGTGGCACGGGGCATCGTTCCGCCCTGGATCGTGACCTTTCGGCCACCCTGCGCCAACGGCTCCACGAGCAATGGCACACCGAAGGAAGGCAACATGCGTTCGGTGTGGTCGC
>JANLOU010000472.1:0-6100 GCA_031366735.1 Candidatus Eiseniibacteriota bacterium | reverse complement strand
ATCGCGATCGAGCAGAAGGGCGCGGGATCCAACCCACGCTCGACGGTCGCCACCATCACGGAAGTCTACGACTATCTGCGCCTGCTCTTCTCCCGGGTTGGCGCAAGACACTGCCCGAACTGCGACACCCCGATGGCGCGTCGTAGTGTTCAGGAGATGGTCGACCAGTTGCTGGATCAATTGGCTGGCCAGCGCGTGGCATTGCTCGCGCCGGTGGTGCGTGGTCGCAAGGGCGAGTACCGCAAAGAGCTCGAACAGTTCCACCGCCAAGGCTACCTGCGCGCGCGCATCGATGGGCAGTGGGTGGAGCTCGAGGATTCGCCGAAGCTCGCGCGCTACAAACGCCACGACATCGATGTCGTGGTGGACAGGCTCACGATCAAGGGCGATGACCGTTCGCGCCTGACCGAATCGCTCGAGGCTGCGCTCAAGCTGGGCGATGGGCTGGTCTCGGTGGTGCGTGAGGGGCAGGACGACATCCCGTTGAGCATCGGGGCCACTTGTCCCAAATGCGGCACGGCGGTGGATGACCTGGAGCCCCGGCATTTCTCATTCAACTCGCCCTACGGCGCCTGCAAGCATTGTGATGGGCTCGGGACGCTACTGCGCGTGGACGAGTCCCGGGTCATTCCCGATGAGTCCAAGAGTCTCAATGAGGGCGCCATCGCCTCGATGGGGGATGCGGACGGCACCTGGACGGGTGGCACGCTCAAAGGGCTGGCGAAGGCTTTTGGATTCTCACTCGATACGCCATGGAAGAAGCTTCCGGCAAAGCTGCGCCAGTTGTTACTGCGGGGAGCCGGCGATGAGAAGGTTCGATTCGAGTACAGGACTTCCAAGGGTTCGGTCTTCGCCCACTCCTCCAAGTGGGCGGGCATCATCCCCGACCTCGAACGACGGTACCGGCAGACGGAAAGCGAAAAAGCGCGCCGCTCGATCGCGCTCCTGATGAATCCCACGCCATGCCTGGAGTGCGGCGGTCAGCGACTTCAGAAGGCCAGCCTCGCCGTCCGTGTTGACGGGCTCAACATCGCGCAGTGGACACGCCTCTCGGTCGCGGCAGCGCGGGCGGCAACGGCCAAGCTTCGTTACAAGGGTGGGCAGGCCATGATCACGGGACCGATCCTCAAGGAGATCGTGAGCCGTTTGGGGTTTCTCGAGGATGTCGGACTGGGCTACCTGACGCTGGATCGGAACTCCGGGACTTTGGCAGGCGGGGAATCGCAGCGCATCCGACTCGCCACGCAGATCGGCTCCCAGCTCACCGGTGTGCTCTACATCCTGGATGAGCCGAGCATCGGGCTGCATCATCGTGACAACCAGAAGTTGCTCCGGACGCTGCAGAAGCTTCGTGACCTGGGCAACACGGTGGTGGTGGTGGAGCACGATGAGGACACCATGGTGGCGGCGGATTGGCTCGTCGACCTTGGCCCCGGCGCTGGGCGCCACGGTGGACACCTGGTGGCCGCGGGCACGCCTGCCGAGGTGATGCGCGACCCCAGATCCCTGACCGGGCAGTATCTATCCGGCACCCGCCGGATCGAAGCTTCCAACACTCGCCGCACGGGTCACGGAACCCGACTTTCCGTGCTGGGCGCGAGCGAACACAACCTCAAGCATGTCAGTGTCGATTTCCCCCTCGGCACCTTCACTTGCGTGACCGGCGTCAGTGGATCGGGCAAGAGCACGCTGGTGAATGACATCCTGCTGGCGGCGCTCGATCGGCACCTGGGGACCGGCAGCACGGCTCCGGGCATGCACAAAGGGCTGAAGGGGGTGGAGCATCTCGATAAGGTGATCGCCATCGACCAGAGTCCCATCGGGCGAACGCCGCGCTCGAATCCAGCGACCTACACGGGCGCGTTCTCCTTCATCCGCGATCTGTTCGCGAACCTGCCCGAGTCCAAGGTCCGTGGCTATGGTCCAGGCCGATTCTCGTTCAATGTCAAAGGCGGCCGATGCGAGGCGTGCGAAGGCGATGGCGCCCGGCGTATCGAGATGCACTTCCTTCCCGATGTGTATGTGAAATGCGATACCTGCCATGGCCGTCGCTATAACCGGGACACGCTCGAGGTTCTTTATCGCGGCCGGTCGATTGCCGACGTGCTCGAGATGACGGTGGAGGAGGCGTTCGAGTTCCTGAGCGCCGTCCCGGCGCTCAAGCGCAAGCTCGAGACCTTGAAAGGCGTGGGCCTCGGCTATATTCACCTTGGGCAGGCGGCGACCACATTGTCCGGGGGAGAGGCACAACGCGTGAAGCTCGCCACCGAGCTCTCGCGCGTGGCCACAGGACGCACCCTGTATATCCTGGATGAGCCCACGACGGGTCTGCATTTCGAGGATGTGCGAGTGCTGCTGGAAGTGCTTCAAGCACTCGTGGAGCGGGGCAATACGGTCGTGGTCATCGAACACAATCTCGACGTGATCAAGTGCGCGGACCACATTGTGGATCTTGGACCTGAAGGAGGCGACCTCGGCGGAAACGTCGTGGCTGCTGGCACCCCCGAAGCGGTGGCGCGCGCGAAGGGGTCGCACACTGGATTCGCCTTGCGCCGGGTACTTTCCCGATGACACCTACCGCTTCCTCCGCTGCTCCCGCACGATCCTCGACGCGGCCCACTAGTATGAAGGCGATCGTCAAAGCCAAGGCTGCTGAAGGCATCGAGATCCACGAAGTCCCCGTACCGAGCGCAGGGCCGGGTGAGATCCTCCTGAAGGTCAAGCGCGCAGGGGTGTGCGGCACCGACCTGCATATCTACCTCTGGGACCGTTGGTCGCAGGGGCGGGTGCGCCCTCCGGTCACACTTGGACACGAGTTCGTGGGTGAAGTCGTGGAACTCGGCGCGGGTGTCACGAATGTCTCCCTCGGCGCGCTGGTCTCGTGCGAGAGCCATGTGGTCTGCCACACCTGCACCGCGTGCCGCACGAACCTCGCCCATGTGTGCGAGAACACGCGCACATTGGGAATCGATATCAACGGTGGCTTCGCGGAGTACGTGACGGTGCCTGCAGTCAACGCCTGGCCCGTCCCCACGGGTATCCCGCTCGAAGTGGCCGCGGTCATGGAGCCCTGTGGCAATGCGGTGCACACCGCATTCGCAGGTGAGCTTTCGGGTTGCACGATCGCGGTGACCGGCTGCGGCCCCATCGGCTTGTTCGCGATCGGCGTTGCGCGGGCGGCCGGGGCCACCTGCGTCATCGCCTCGGATGTTTCACCCTATCGACTCGACCTTGCGCGTCGAATGAAGGCCGACGCGGTGATCGATGTCTCGCGCGAGGACTTCGTCCAACGCGTGCAGGAACTGACGCACGGGCGAGGGTTGGATGGGGTGCTCGAGATGTCGGGGAATCCCAAAGCGATGCGTGACGGCTTGGCGGCCATGCGCATGGGGGGGCGGCTCTCCTTGCTCGGACTCCCCACCGAGCCGTTCGATCTGGACTGGAACCGTCTGGTGATCTTCAAGGGCATCACGCTGCACGGCATTGTTGGTCGGCGCATGTACGAGACCTGGGATCAGCTGGACCAGTTGCTGCGTTCGGGCCGTCTCGACCTGACGCCCGCCATCACCCACACCATGCCGATGGAGCAGTTCGACGACGCCATCGCGCTCCTGCGCGAGGGCAAGGCCGGCAAGGTCGTGCTCGTGCCCTGGGGCGAGAGCGCATAGGAGAGGCCATCGCATGGACGACACCCTGAAGCCACAGATTGCGAAGGAACTGGCCAGCATCCGCGAGGCTGGCTTGTACAAGGCCGAGCGCGTCATCGTCTCCGCGCAGGGCCCCGAGGTCGTGCTCGAGGATGGCCGCACCGTGCTGGTGTTCTGTGCGAACAACTACCTCGGACTCTCCAGCCACCCACGCGTCATCGAGGCGGCCCATCGCGCGCTCGATAGCCATGGATACGGCATGTCATCGGTTCGGTTCATCTGCGGCACCCAGAATCTGCACAAACAACTCGAGCGCCGCATCGCGGAGTTCCTGGGAACCGAGGACAGCATCCTGTACGCCGCTTGTTTCGATGCCAACGGGGGCGTGTTCGAACCACTTCTGGGCGAAGGCGATGCCATCCTCAGTGACGAACTGAATCACGCCTCGATCATCGACGGCATCCGCCTCTGCAAGGCGGAACGCTGGCGCTACCGCAACAATGACATGGCCGACCTGGAGCGGTGTCTCGTGGAAGCCGAAGACAAAGGCTGTCCGCAGAAGCTCGTCGTCACCGATGGCGTTTTCAGCATGGACGGGACGATCGCGAACTTGCGAGCCATCGTCGAACTGGCCGAGAAATACAAGGCGCTCGTGATGGTGGATGAGTGCCACAGCACCGGATTCATCGGGCGGACGGGGCGCGGGACGCCGGAACTGCACGATGTCATGGGTCGGGTGGACATCATCACCGGCACGCTCGGCAAGGCGTTGGGCGGGGCGTTGGGTGGATTCACCGCTGCCCGCAGGGAGATTGTCGAGTTGCTGCGCCAGCGCTCCCGGCCCTACCTGTTCTCGAACGCGCTGCCACCCGCTGTCGTCGGCGCGAGCCTCGCCGTTTTCGACCTGCTCTCGGGTAGCACCGAACTGCGCGATCGGCTCGAAGCGAACACGCAGCGATTTCGCGCGGGGATGACCGCCGCGGGTTTCGACATTCGCCCCGGCATCCACCCGATCGTCCCCATCATGCTTCACGAGGAGAAGTTGGCGCACGCCATGGCAGCGCGACTCCTGGAGCGGGGAATCTATGTGGTCGGCTTCTCCTACCCTGTTGTGGCCAAGGGGAAGGCGAGGATCCGCGTGCAACTCTCGGCGGCGCACAGCTTCGAGCAGATCGACCGGGCCATCGTCGCATTCACCCAGGTGGGGCAGGAGTTGGGTGTCCTCAAGGCCACCTGAAACGCTCGGATCGCCGCCCCAGCGGCGGATGCGCTTGCCCTGCGCGGGTGAGGCGGCTACTTTCCGCATGTTTGCCCACCCCAGAGGAGTCTCCGTGGAGCCCACGACCTTGAAGCACACCCCGTTCTACGCCTTCCACCGCGCCGCCGGTGCCAAGCTCGTGGACTTCGCTGGCTTCGAGATGCCCGTGCGATACACGGGTGATGTCCGCGAGCATCAGGCTGTTCGGACCCATGCGGGACTGTTCGACATCACCCATATGGGCGAGTTCGATGTTCGCGGTCCTGGGGCGACCGAGTTCCTCGACCAACTGCTCACGAACCATGTTGCGGCGCTCGATGTGGGTCAGGCGTTGTACTCGCCGATGTGCCGTCCCGACGCGGGGATCGTCGATGATCTGCTGGTCTATCGCTACGCGGACCATTACATGGTGGTGGTGAACGCCTCGAACAGGGTGAAGGACTTCGAGTGGATGGCGCAGCACAAACCCGCTGGAGTCTCTTTCGAGGACCACAGTGACCGTACGGCGTTGCTGGCGGTGCAGGGACCCATGGCCGCCGATATCCTTCGCGCGCATGTTCCCGAGGCCGTGCTCGAGTTGGGGTATTACCGCTTCACGACCGGGTTGCTGTTCGGCATTCCGGCGACCATCTCGCGCACGGGCTACACCGGCGAGGACGGCTTCGAGCTCTACTTCGCGCCGGAGCACGGCGATCGGGTGTGGTCCGGGCTGATCGAAGCTGGTCAACCGCATGGCCTCGATCTCATCGGACTGGGCGCACGCGATACCCTGCGTCTGGAGATGGGGTACATGCTCTATGGCAACGATATCGACGATACGACCACACCGCTCGAAGCCGGATTGGGGTGGACCGTGAAGTTGAAGAAGGGCGAGTTCCACGGCAAGGCGGTGCTCGAGAAACAGAAGGCCGAGGGCCTCAAGCGTCGGCTCGTGGGCATTCAACTGGAAGGACGTCGGGTTCCGCGTCACGGGATGACACTCACCAGCGCTGGGCGCGAAGTCGGGGTGGTGACCAGCGGGACATTCAGCCCGAGCCTGGAACGACCGATCGGGATGGGCTATGTCGAAGCCGATCTTGCCGCGATCGGGACAGCGCTCGAGGTCCAGGCAGGTTCCACTTCATTGCCGGCGCGGGTCACCGCCCGGCCATTCTATTCGCGCGGGACACATCGATCCTGATCGCAAGGAGGCTGG
>JANLOU010000466.1:0-14312 GCA_031366735.1 Candidatus Eiseniibacteriota bacterium | reverse complement strand
AGGCGGCACGCGTGTCGCTGGATCGCATCCTCGACTTCTTCGACGAGACCACGCCCATGCAGGAGGACTCGCACGGCGCGCCGCTGAATCTGAACCGCGGCGATGTCCAGTTCGAGAATGTGTCGTTCGCCTACCACCCGGACAAGCCCGTGCTGCAGGACATCACGCTTCGAGTCAACGGTGGGGAGACCGTTGCGCTCGTGGGTCACAACGGTGCCGGCAAGACCACCCTGATCAACCAACTGTTACGATTCCTGACGCCGGATTCCGGTCGCATCACGATCGACGGGCAGAACATCCAGGATGTCCAGATCCACTCGCTGCGCCGCCTCATTGGCGTGGTCACACAGGAGACCATTCTTTTCTCGGGCTCGATTGGCGAGAACATCCGCTACGGCCGTCCCGATGCCACCGACGAGGAAGTGATGGAGGCCGCACGCGTGGCGAATGTGCACGAGTTCATCGCCGGCCTGCCGGATGGACTCATGACCGATGTGGGGGAGCGGGGCCAGCGGCTTTCGGGTGGGCAGCTCCAACGGATCGCGCTCGCTCGCGCGGTGTTGAGCAACCCTCCCATCCTGATTCTCGACGAGGCCACCTCCGCCGTGGATGCCGAGTCCGAGCTGCTCATCCAGGAAGCCCTCGGCCGGGTGGTGCGGGGACGCACGACATTCGTCATCGCGCACCGGGTGTCGACGGTGCGCCGCGCGGACCGCATTGTCGTTATGGAGCATGGACGCATCGTCGAGATCGGCACGCACGAGTGCTTGATCGAGAACAACGGTCGTTATCGCCAGCTATTCACGGAGCAACTCTTCGGTAGCCCCGATCGTTCCGTGTCCGTCGTATGAGCCTGCTCGGTGCCCCGCATCTCGAAAGGATCCCACGCATGTGTCCGTCCTCCCGGCCTCTGGTCGCAGTGATGTCCGTCCTGGCGCTGGCTGGGGCTTTTTCGGCGGTCGCCGCTGCGGCCACCCTGACGGGCACGGTCCGCAATGAAGCGGGCGCGGGCCTTGCGAATGTGGATCTGGATTTCATCAATCTGTGCACGGGGGACAACTTGTTCCTCGTCGGTGACAAGACGGCCGCCGATGGCACCTTCAGCGTGGTGGTGCCCACGGGACGATACGATGTGCACTTCACACCACCGGCCGGCAGCGTTGTGGCGGCAGGCGACCAACAGGAGCTATCGGTCGCCCTCAGCGTGAGCCTGGGCATTGTGACGCTGCACCCTGGGACGCTCGTCTCGGGCACGGTCCGCACGCCGAGCCTGTCCGCTGCGCCGGGCGTGGATCTCAAGTTCGTCAATCAGGCCACGGATCGGCGGGTGTACCTGACCAAGGATGTGACGAACGTCTCAGGGCAGTACGCCGTGCGAGTTCCACCCGGCACCTACGACATCGATTTCCGCCCGACGCTCGCGAGCGGCCTGGGCGACACCGAGCGCATCGGCTTGGTGGTGGGCGCCATCGCGCTCAGCGGGCTGGTCAACGACCTGCGCACCGGATTCGCCATCAGTGGTTCGGTGCGTAACGCGAGTAGCAGCCCGCAGAAGAATGTCGACATCGATGTGTTCGACGAGTGCACCGGGATGCGTGTCCCCACGGCGCACGACAATACGGATGCGAGCGGCAATTACACGGTGATCGTCCCGGCGGGCACCTACACCTTCAACTACGATCCGCCCGAGTGCTTGGGGGTCGAGGCCGCACGCACTCCTGGTCTGGTGGTGAACGGCACGCGCAATATCGGAACCGAGCAACTCAAGCCAGCCGTGCCCGTGAGTGGTGTGGTGGTGGACCACAATGGTGCTCCGGTTGCGAGCGCCAAGGTGAAGTTCTACGACGCGACATCCGTCGGAGCACCTCGACAAGCGGCGACGGGCGACCGCACCGATGCCTCCGGAGCGTTCCGCATCCTCGTGCCCACGGGAACCTACGGAATCAACATCGAGCCGCCAGCGGGCGTCTTGGAGCAAGTGGGCCGCCTCAGCGGGGTCGATGTCAGTGGCCCGACCAGTCTTGGCACGATTGGGTTGGGCGCCGGGCTGGCGGTGTCGGGGCACTTGGTGAATCCCGCGAATGGGCCGGCAGTGAATGTGAACATCAACGCGGTCGAGTCCTCGACCCGGGTGGCCCAGCGCCTGGCGCAGGACGCGACCGATGCCAACGGGAACTTCACCGTGGTCGTGGCGCCGGGCACCTACGACTTCCAATACGACCCACCCAACTGTACGGGGTTGGCGCCCATGTCGCGCAATAGTGTTGTCGTGAACGGGCCGACTGCATTGGCGACCCTGCAGCTTCCGACCGCGGTGATCGTGACCGGTTTTGTGTTCGACGCGAACACGCAGCCCGTGGCGAGCGTGGACCTGGACCTCTACAGAACCAACACGGGCGAGAAAATCTATACGCCCAATGACAAGACCGCCGCCGATGGCAGCTACAGCCTTCGGATCCCCCCGGCGGTCTACCGTATCACTTGGATTCCCTCGTCCCTGTCTCGGTTGCGTCCGGCGCAGATCGCGAGCGCCTCGTTGACCACGAGTCAGGCGCTGCCCACGCAGTTCCTGGCCATCGGTTGGTTCGTCTCGGGTGTGGTGCGGGATTCCGCGACGCTCGCCCCGATTCCTGATGTCGCAGTGGACTTCTATCCCCCCGGTTCGTCCACACCCGCGTGGACACCGCATCACCTGACGGGGCAGATCGGCGAGTACGAGATCGCGATCGATCCCGGTACCTGGGACATCCTCTACACCCCGCCCGCGGGTGCCGGCGTCGCGCCGCGCTGGCGGCGTGGCGTGTCGGTTGCTGCAGACACGCCGATGGCCGATGTCCTGCTGCCTCCATCGCGGGTCGGTGTCCCCGTCGGGGAACCGCCGCTGGCTTTCGCGGCGTATCCCAATCCCATGCGCCGACAGTTGGAGTTGGCATTCCGTGCGCCCGATGGCAACGCGGAGTTGTGGGCGTCCGACCTCTCGGGCCGCCGCGTGGCAACGCTCTGGCGCGGCAGTGGCCCCGCCACGGTGGTCGTGCGTTGGGACGGCCGGGCGGAGGGAGGGGCCGCGCTTCCCGCTGGTGTCTACTACCTGCGACTCGCCACGGCGGACGGCGCCGGTTCGATGCGTCGCGTGGTGATGGTCCGATGACTCGGACGATCGCGGTGCTCACCGCCCTGTGGCTGACCGCTTCGAGCGCGCACGCTGCCGATTCCACGCTTGCCGTGCCGGCGAGCGAGGCGGCTGCCCGCGCTCCCTGGACCCTGTCGGTCGGGGTCGGGCTGCACCATGACGACAATGTGCTCCAACTTTCGCAACGCAATCTCGATCGGCTGGCGACCACACCCGGCCCCCCGCGGTTCCGGATCGATTCGCCGGGGGATCAGGTTCTGGATCTGAGCGCATCGGTTGGCTTGCGGGCGCGCCTCCTCCCGCGGCGCGAGAGCCGGCTCGTCGCATCGGCGAGCGCCGACCAGTTCACAACGGATGCGGTCAAGAGTTGGCAGGAGTATGGAATCAGCGCGACCCAGGAGCTGACGGCCTCACGCCGGATGCTGTCCACCGTGAGGCTGTGGGCGGGGCGGATTCCTCAGTTCTATCTGGGCGAGATCACCGACGATGACGAATCCTTCGCAGCGGGTCGGCGGATCCGGCACTCGTTGATCTACGCGCAGACCGCGCTCGGCGCGCGGCTCTCCCAACGGCTCTTCCACGATCGAGTCGCGCTTGCGGGCGGCATCGAGCGCAAGCATCGCGACTACGACGCGCACTTCGATGAGCGCGACAACGACAACGATCAGTGGCGGCTCGAGGCCGAGGCGCAACCCTTGCGGCACTGGGGTGCGACGGTGGGAGTGACTTATCTGGAAGGGCGGCTCAAGGCGCGCGGGGATCTGGCGTCGAGTCCCATCCGCGACACGGACATCTCGTACGACCATCATGGTCTGGGTGTGCACATCGCAGCCCCGTGGGGCCGCGGTCGCACTCGGGGACGACTCGAGGCCGAGTGGATGCCCGAGGCGCGGACCTACACCACGCCCGATAAGTTCGACCTGAATCGCTTCGGTCGGACGAACTTGCGGCGCCAATGGGATCTCACCGTGACGCAGCGTCTCTGGGGACAGGTCGATGCCGTGGGGAACTGGAGTCGCCTGAGCAGCGCCGCCAGCTTCGCGCCCGGCACAGCGTTCGACGAACAGGCGACGGACTTCGAGCAGAGCCGGTTCGGGTTGATGTTGCGTGCGAAGTGGGATCTGCCAAAGCATTGAGCGACAATAGGATCGCTGCTTTGGCAGTCCCCATTTCCGCGGTTCACAGCCACCGTTCAAGCGACTCAGAATTGGTGTTTCTCAGTCGAATCATCGAGCGCCTTGGTCGTGCTCTCGCCGCCCGAGATGACCTCCTGTAGCGCGTCGAACCATCCGGTGCCCACGAACCGCTGGTGCGTCACGGCGCCATAGCCGGCGGACTTCTGGAGTTCGAACTCCCGATCCTGGAGCCGGGAATACGCCGTCATCGCCTCGTCGCGATACCCGCTGGCCAGTTCGAACATGCTCAAGTTGAGCGCGTGGAATCCCGCGAGCGTGACGAACTGGAACGCGTAGCCCATGGCCGCAAGCTCCCGCTGGAACTTGGCGATCGTGGCGGCATCCAACTTCTTGGACCAGTTGAACGAGGGCGAGCAATTGTACGCGAGGAGTTTGCCGGGGAACTTCTCGTGGATCGCCTCGGCGTACCGCCGTGCTTCATCCAGGTCGGGCGTACTCGTCTCGCACCACACGAGGTCTGCAACCGGTGCATAGGCCAGCCCGCGCGCAATGGCGGCATCGAGGCCACCTTTCAACTTGAAGAAACCCTCCGCGGTGCGTTCACCGGGAACAATGAAGCAATGGTCGCGCTCATCGATGTCACTGGTGAGGAGCGTGGCCGAGTTGGCGTCGGTGCGCGCCACGAGCACGGTGGGCACATCGAGGACATCCGCCGCCAGACGGGCCGCGTGCAGCTTCTGGACGAACTCCCGGGTCGGCACCAGCACTTTGCCGCCCATGTGGCCGCACTTCTTGGCGGAGGCGAGTTGGTCCTCGAAATGCACACCCGCTGCGCCCGCATCGATCATGGCCTTCATCAACTCGAAGGCGTTCAGGTCACCGCCGAATCCGGCCTCGGCATCCGCCACGATCGGCACGAACCAGTTGGTCTCGCCGCCCCGACCCTCGGCCTGGGCAATCTGGTCGGCGCGCAGGAGCGCCTGGTTGATCCGCCGCACCACATTGGGAACGGAGTCGACCGGGTAGAGGCTCTGGTCCGGGTACATCTGACCTGCGGTATTGGCATCCGCCGCGACTTGCCAGCCCGAGAGGTAGATACCATTGAGCCCTGCTGCCACCTGCTGCACCGCTTGATTGCCGGTCAGCGCGCCCAGTGCGCGCACCGGCGCCTGGGTGGTCATGGTCTGCCACAAGCGCTCCGCTCCCATGCGAGCAAGCGTGTGCTCCACCTGCACGGTCCCGCGCATGCGGAGCACATCTTGCGCCGTGTAGCGGCGTTCGATGCCCTTCCAACGCGCCTCATGGGTCCAGCTATGGGTGATCTCGGCAGCGGTTCTGGGCTTCATCACGCATCTCCTCGCGGTGCGGCCGTGCGGCCGGCGTCGAGCTCCCGCCGAAGCGGGCGCAGGTGGGGTCAGACGGGGTCGTGCAGTCCCGCGTGGATCATGGCTTCACTGAGTTCGCGTGCTTCGCGCAGAGTCTGGGCGGTGCCCAGATCCCTGCCCTGCGGTAGTTCCGCGATGAGTTGTTCCAGTGCCGCATCCAGGCAGCGGGCGAGGAACGCTTCGTCGTGGAGTACGGATGCTCCGTCGCGGTCCAGCACGGTGATCGCACTGCGGTGACGCATGCGTTGCGTGAGCATCAGGCGGTAGATCCGGTCGGTCGCCAGATCCTCCATGTAGCCATCGAGCAGGCTCGCGCCCTTGCCTTGGAGCACGCCGTTGCGATAGCGGATCACCGTGCGCGCCGCGGCCTGCGTCCCTTCGACCGTGTACCGCCCGACGCCCATGAGCGCAGGGCGGAGGTCGGGATATCGCTCGAGTGTTGCATGCAGCACATGCCGTTGATTCGGCGTCGGGAATTGCTCGACCGCGATTCCATTCTGGTCCGGGTGCCCGGTCCATGCGCCATCCATGCCGCAGGCCGCCTCGTTCTGCTTGTCCATGGCGAGCGTCTGCAATGCGCGGGCGTTCAATGCGGCATCGGTTCGGCTGGGGAACAACGCGGTCATCCCCCCGATCGCCAGCGCCCCGTGGCGGTGGCAGATCTGGACGAGAAGCAGGCGCAGGCGCTGGAAGAACGGGACATCGTGCGGAATCGTGTTGCGGTCGGGCAGCACCCACGCGGGATCGGTCAGGGTCCAGTGGATGAGGCTGGCCATGTAGTCCCACCGGCCAAGGTTCAATCCCACGATGTGCTCGCGCAGGCCGTACAGGAACTCCTCCATCTGATAGGCGAGCGGGTGCGATTCCACCAGTGCCATGCACCGGATCCAGTGCGCGGGCCAACCTCGCGCCGCCGAGACCGCCTGGAAAACATCGCGCCACCACAACGCCTCTTCGGCACTCTCGCTCTTGGGGATGTAGATCGCCAAGGGATGCCTCACCCGACTCGCGTCGACTTGGTACGCCACGAGTGCCAGGTCGAAGAGCGAGGCGCTGGTGATTCCGTCGGCCACCACGCCGGCCTGCGACAGGTGCAACCCGCGCACGCGATTCCAGATGGCGACCGTGCTCGACTCGATGCCCACGCGGCGTCCGCGCTTCATATCCTCGTAGGTCAGCGTTCCATGCAGCGCGGCAACGATGTTCGCGACCCCTCGAAGCGTGCACTCCCATGTGTTCGCCATGGAGTCCTCAAGATCGAGCATCACGCCAGGCGCGCCCGAGTTGAGCATCTTCACCACCAGCTCGGCATCATCGGCCGGCCCCGTCATCTGGTTGCGCTGGTCCAGGCACCACGCGGGGACCTCGACACGCCAATCTGCGCTGGTCGCATCACTGGCAGGCAGGTGCTGCGGCAGCTTGTTGAGTTCATGCGCCGTCGCCAGCAGCCGGATGCGCGTTGCGGCCAGCGCCTGTTGGCGAGGGGTGAACGCGCGGTGCAGCGCCGAATAGAACTCGAGGAAGCCCGCGGGCAGATCCCGGCCTGCGGCACCGGGCGGAGCGGTATTCATGCGCGGGGAACCAGTCACGGGGTTCATCCTCGATCAGCAGAGGTGGGCGGCGGTCTCGGCCTCTCGCGGCCGAAGGGGAGGCGTGTGCAGGCAGCATACCTGCGCATCGCTTGCTCCATCGGCACATCCGCGCCTGGGACTTGATGGGGACCACCGCGTCCTGCCCGAGTCACCATGCGGACCGCACGCCAGTCCGCGCTTGAGAGGTCACGCGAGCACGCGTTTGCAACGCATTGCGAGAGTGCGGCTTCGGCCTACATCCTGCATTGGAGTCATGGCGGTATGGGAGCGCTGCCCACCCCCATGGTCAGTCCGGTTCGATGCGTGCCACGAGCGGCGGAGGCTCTAGAGTGCGACTATTCGCCATGCGCGCCGTAGCTGCCGCGCGCCGACGCGCCACGACCGTCGTGCCAACGCACGACGCCCGCGCTGATCAGGGAGGACCCGAGTGCCATGCTGGCGAACCCCGAGGAGTTGACGCCGTTCGTCGAGATGGCGATGAGTGCGCTCCACCGGGACTATCCCTACCACCTCACGATCGTACTGCAGCGTGACGAGGACGCGGTCCCACCGCGCCGGCTCACGCCAGCGTTCTTTGGGGCGTTCGACTGGCACTCGGCGGTGCATGGGCACTGGTGCCTGGTGCGCGCGTTGCGCGTACTACCCGCCGCGCCGTGGAGTCCGCGCGCCCGGGCCCTGCTGTCGTACTCGCTGAGCGAGGCCAATCTCGAGGCCGAGTACACGCACCTCACCACGCCCGGACGCGAGGGCTTCGAGCGCCCTTACGGACTCGCGTGGTTGCTGCAGTTGGTGAGCGAGATCCGCGCCTGGGAGGACCCCGTGGCGGCGGGCATGGCACGCTCGCTGGCGCCGCTCGAGGCGATCGCCGCGCAGCGTTTGCTCGGCTGGCTCGAGCGCACGAGTCAGCCCGTGCGCTCCGGGGAGCACAGTCAGAGCGCGTTCGCGCTGGGGCTGCTGTTCGACTGGGCGCGGGACACGGGGCAGAGCGAACCCGCGCGGCAGGTCGCAGCACACGCGGTCCGTCTGCACGGCTCGGATCAGGATGCCCCCATCGCCTATGAGCCCTCGGCGCATGACTTCCTGTCGCCGATCCTCGCCGAGGCCGATCTCATGCGGCGCGCGTTGCCAGCGGCTGCCTTCGAGCAATGGTTCGTCCGCTTCCTGCCCGATACCACCAGCCCTGCAGTGATGCGGTGGCTCTCGCCGGTTGAACCAGCCGATCGCACAGACGGTAAATCGGCGCATCTGGACGGGCTCAACCTGAGCCGTGCCTGGATGCTCGAGGGGATCGCGTCGGCGCTACCGGAACCTTCCATCGCCCGCGCGTCGCTGCTCGCGGCGGCGGAGCGCCATCGCGCCGCGGGACTGACGGGTTGCCGCGGCTCCCACTATATGGGCACGCATTGGTTGGGGAGCTTCGCGGTCTATCTGCTCACGCAGCGTGGGCTCAGCCCAAAGCCGAGCGAGCCGATCACAGCGCTCGATCCAGCGCCTGGATCAAGCGATCGACTTCCGCCGCCGTATTGAAGTGCGCCAGGCTTGCCCGGATCACCCCGTTGTTGGCGTGCAGGCCCAGCGCCGACATCGCGCGGTGGGCGTAGAAGTGGCCGAAGCGGATGGCCACCTGATCCCGATCGAGCGCCGCGGGGATCTCGGCGGAGTCCCGCCCTTCGACCACGAATGCCACTGTCGGCACCCGCAGTGCGGCGTCAGGGGAGATGTGCCCCAGCACGCGCACGCCGCGCCGGCCCTTGAGGAATGCCAACAACGGGCGCACGAGATCCTCCTCGTACTCCGTCATGGCCTCGAACACACGCGCCAGTCGCGCACGCGGCGCCATGTCGTCGGGGCCGTGGTGGCGTTGGTCGAGGGCCAACAGGTATTCGGGGATCGCGGCAAGCGAAGCGGTCAGTTCGTGCACCACATTGCCGGGTTGCAGACGGTACGAGCCGGCATCCTGCGGGATGAAGAAGTGGTTCTGGCTGCGCGCACGGCGCAATAGGTCGCGCTGCACATACATCAGTCCCAGGTGCGGCCCGAACACTTTGTAGACTGAGAGGTAGTAGATATCGGCGCCGATGGCGCGCACATCCACTTCGCGGTGAGGCGCGAAGGCCACCCCATCGACACACGCGAGCGCTCCCGCGGCGTGGATGGTGCGCACGAACGCTGCGGCGTCGTGCACCGTTCCCACCACATTCGCGCACTGGGTGAAGCACACCAAGCGCGTGCGGGGGCTCAGCACCTGCGCGAGGCCATCCTGCGTCAGTTCATGGCGATCCCGGTCGAATCGCCATTCGCGCACGACCACGCCCTCGGTGGCCAGGTCGCGCCAGGCGCCGACATTGCACTCATGGTCGAGGTCGGTGACCACGATCTCATCGCCCGGCTCGAACAGGGGCTGGAGCGCCCGCGCCAGCAAGCGCACATTGTTCGTGCTCGAGGGGCCGATCACGACTTCATCGGGTTCCGCGTTCATCAGCCATGCCGCGGCCTGCTGGCCCGCGTGGACGCGCTCCGAGGCGAGCGCCGACAGTGCATGGCTGGCGCCCAACTGCACTTGGCAGGTGCGCATGTAATCCGTGACCCGATCGATCACCCCGACCAGGGGTGGGCTGCCGCCCGCGTTGTCGAACAGCGCCCACTCGGTCGAGAGGGCGGGAAACTGCGAGCGCGCGAAGTCGATGTCGAACATGCGCACAGCGTAAGGCAGGAAGGTTCGCCATGGGAACCCGGCGCGGCGTGGTTCGCATCCACTTGGAGTTGGGACACCCCCGATGGCAGGATGCGCTCGCTCGTCCGGTGTGGCTGTTCCCGGATGGAACCCTTCCGTCACAGGAGTCCGATGTCCTCGTCCCCGTTGATCGCACTCCAGCATCGCAACTTCCGCCTGTTGTGGACCAGCCAGTTGATCTCCATGGCGGGCTCGATGATGCAGAGCGCCGCGATCCTCTGGCATGTGTCCCTGTTGGTGCCGCCCGAGCAGCGTGGACTTGCGCTGGGCATGGTGGGGCTGGTGCGGATCCTGCCGATCGTGGGCTTCTCGCTCGTGAGCGGCGTGGTGGCGGATGCGCTCGACCGGCGCAAGCTCATGCTGGTGACGCAGGCGGGCATGCTCGCTGCAGCCGCGGCACTCGCCGTGTTGGAGTTCTCGGGAGTGAAGGCGCTGTGGCCCGTCTACCTGCTCGCCGCAGCGGGCTCTGGCTTCGGGGCATTCGATGGGCCCGCGCGCCAATCGCTTGTACCGAATCTGGTCCCCCGCGAGCACCTTCCCAATGCGATCAGCCTCAATACCATCATGTTCCAGACGGCGGCGGTGTTGGGGCCGGCAGCGGGCGGGCTCGTCATCGGCACGCTGGGTGTGGGTTGGGCGTATCTCCTGAATGCGCTATCGTTCATCGGCGTGATCGTGGCGTTGTTGATGATGCGCGGCATCCCCGCAAGGCCGGCGCACGAGCGGGCCGAGATCAACATGGCTTCCGCCGCAGCGGGCTTGCGCTTCGTGTTCGCGAATCCACTGATCCGTTCGACCATGCTGCTCGATTTCTTTGCGACCTTCTTCGCCTCGGCCATGGCGTTGTTGCCCATCTTCGCGCAGGACATCCTGCGGGTCGGCGCTCAGGGTTACGGGGTCTTGTCGGCGGCGCCGTCGGTGGGGGCGTTGGTGACGAGCGTGCTCATGGTGCGTTATGTGGATCGCATCCAGCGCCGAGGACTGGTCATGTTGTGGTCCGTAGTGGCGTTCGGCGTGGCCACCGTGGTGTTCGGGTTGTCGCGCGACTTCACGCTCACCTTCGCGTGCCTGGCGCTGAGCGGAGCGGCGGACACGGTCAGCATGGTGATCCGCAACATCGTTCGCCAACTGGCCACCCCCGATGCCATGCGCGGCCGCATGACCAGCGTGAACATGATCTTCTTCATGGGCGGGCCCCAGTTGGGCGAGCTCGAAGCTGGCCTGGTGGCGAATGCGTGGGGGGCGCCATTCTCGGTGATCACGGGCGGACTGGGATGCTTGCTCGCGACCGGTTGGGTGGCGGCGCGTACTCCTTCCTTACGGCATTACCGCCGCGAATCCTCTGGGGCAGCGGAAGCGGCGAAGGCGTAGGTCGGCGAGGGCGACAACGAAGAAGCCCGCGACCGTGTGGTCGCGGGCTTCCGGATGAGTCGGTGCGCGGATTCGTGCGTCAGTGTTTCTCGCTGCGGACCAGATCGGCCTCACGCTTGCGGGCCCATGCGTCGATGGCGCGCACCCACGCCGGGGGTGGCCGCACGGCGAAGTCGCGCGCGCTGGCGACGCGACCTTCGAGCAGGAGATCCTTGGGCTGATGGTAGGTGCCGAACGCCCAGTCCGCCACGGGCAGGCCGAAGAAGCCCGAGATGGCTTCGTTCGCCGAGATGTTGGCGTGATGGAAGTGATGAAATCCGTAGATGGCCCGCCACACCCGGCCGAAGCGCGGATGCTCGGTGGCGCGCTTCCACCACTCGTACGGGTAGTGCTCATAAGCGTGCAGGATCTCGTAGAGCGCCATCGAGAAGGTGATCGCCAGATAGCCGCCGAGCATGATGGGGGCGGAGGGCAGCAGGAGCTGCAGCCCGAGCAACGGCAGCGAGAAGATCCCCCAGAACGCGAGCAGCGCCCATGGCGGGAAGGCCGAGTCCTCGTGTTGCTCCTCGTCCATGATCGGGTAACGGTTCAGCACATAGCGATCAGAGCCCTGGGCCACGGCTTGCAGCTTGATGGGGGTGAGGCCGTGATGGTTGCGATGGCCGCGCGAGAACCTTGCGAGGATGGGCGAGAGATAGGAGTGCAGCACATACCGATGGAAGAACCACTCGAAGAAGCACATGAACAAGTGCACGCCGAGGAATGTCACCACGATCGGGAACACGCCGGCATCGAGCTGGCGCTGCCAGGCACCGGGAAACACGAACCGGAACACCAGGAGCAGGGCCGCGAGTTGGCCGAGCACCTGGAGCCCGAAGAGGGGCATCGAGAACCTGCCTTCCCTGGGTTTCGGGTTCGGCAGATCGATCGGGTCCTCGGGTTGCGGCATCGGCTTGTCCATGTGCGCCATCAGGGGCTGCTCCGAACCGGCGGGGCTGAGGGTTCCGACGAGCATCGGCCGGCTCGTGGCGTCGGATCCGTGGGGACTGCGCCCGATTGTAGGACGCACCCCGTCGCGGCAACCATACCCTGTTTCGCGCTCGCATGCCCGCAACAACGGTTCATGACATGCCGTGGTGAAGCCGACGCCGGAGCGACGGCCCGGGCGGGCCGTCAGTGGCTCCACCCCGTTCAACCCCGTGCAGCCTCGCGCGAGAGCAGCATGATCTGCCACAGGTCGCGGCTGCTGGAGCGACGCAGCGGCAACAGCGCGAGGCATCCCGTCGGCCCGATGGCGCGTTCGAGGAAGCGCAGCTCCTCAAGGTTCGCCCTCACCTGCGCGCCGATGGGAACTTCGACCCCTGCCGAGCGGGCGATGAGCAGTCCCTTGGCGCGGATGGACAACTCGAGATGGATGCGCAACAGGCACAGCATGTCGGCCACGATCAGGCCGGGAAAATGGGCGCGGAGGGATTCCAGATAGTGCCCGACTCGGGTCCCGGCTACTTCGCCGTCCAGGATCTGCTCCAACATCTCCACTTCGCCATCGAGCCCGCTGCCCAGCCAATCGCGCGTGGCCCGTTCGCTCCGCTCGAATGCGGTCACGAGCAACAGCGGCATGGTGACGAGCAGCAATGCCGTCGAGAGGAGTGGCTGCCAAGTCAGGTGGTTATAGCCCGCGTGCACCGCGATGGCGATCAGGAGCCCCGGGAGGAAGAGGTGCGCTCCCGCGTATGAATGCCGTTCGCCCAGATCCTTGCTCACGATCGCGAACACCGCCGTGGTCGAGCCATGCATGATGGCGGTGCCGAGTCCGCGGACCAGCCACAGCCCGAGCGTGGTGTCGCGCAGCGCGCCGGCGTAATAGAAATTCTCGGTCAGTGCGAAGCCCGCGCCCACGGCGAACCCCGCGATGGCGGCATCGACGGTGAACCCGACCCGGTCGGTGCGGATCAGCCACGCCACGAACGCTGCCTTGAGGGACTCCTCGACCACTGGGGCGAACCAGTGGCGCAGCAACAGGGGGTCGGCGTGCAGCGTGTGCAGCAGTAATCGATTCGTGCCGAAGGCCAGGCCCGCAGCCAGGGCGCCGACGGCGAGCGAGCCCAACAGCGTGCCGCGATTCACCAGTTTGTAGCTATCCAGCACGCGCAGCGTGAGCAGGAACAGCACGACCGGAACGAAGCCGAGCGAGAGCGTGAGCAGTCCCATGCTTCAGAGCACCTTGAGCGAGGCCATCCACTCCTGTGTGGAGCGGGTATTGCGCTCGATGGCTCGCGCCCAACCGAAGGACAGGGTCAACGGGTCCTGGGTCAGGAGTTGGAACCGCACATCCACCTGCGCCCCGACATTCGCGAGCCGCCGGCGAGTGGGCGGATCGTCGAGATTCGTTGCCAATGCGCTGGTGAAGATCGACAGGCGGGCCGAGCTGGCATAGAGCGCGAGCGTCCCGGCGCGGCGGAAGCGCACGGCGGGTAGATTCCAGTCGAGCATCGCCCGCGCATAGTTCGTGCCCGCGATGGCATCGATCCCGGCTCCCGGAAAGCTGCTCGGGTCGCGATAGCGTTTCGCATCGCGCCGGTCCAGCCAGTTGTTGCCGAATCCGCCGAAGTAGAAATTCGCGAATGGCTCGTCGCGAGCCCCCGGGGACCAGCCGGCAGCGGTGCGAAGCCACACAGAGGAGTTGCGGATGCCAGGCAGCGGGCGACCCGCATCGAGTCCCGTGTCGAAGGAGGGAAATCCGCGCCACGCCGCGCTGCTGTCGCGCACGAAGCGAACATTGTTCTGCGACGCGCCAAGCCACCACTCATGTCCGGTCTCGTGGTCGGCTGCGCCGATCGAAGCGCGCAGATGCTTGTAACGCAGTTCCGCGCCACCCGCGAGCAACTGGTCGAAACCTCGCGAAGTCTCGACATTCTGATGGTCGGGGAGATGGTCCAGCCCGCCGAAGTGGCTGCCGCGAAG
>JANLOU010000450.1:0-2571 GCA_031366735.1 Candidatus Eiseniibacteriota bacterium | reverse complement strand
GTCACCCTCGACGCACCGGTCTCGGGGTTCGTCAGCTCGAAAGAGGTATCGGAAGGGATGCAAGTCGCGCCCGGGATGACATTGTTCACCATCACCGACCTTTCCAAAGTCTGGATCGAAGCGGAAGTCTATGAATACGAGGCATCGTTGGTGCGCGTCGGCCAACGAGCGCGGTTGACTCTGCCGAACGAGCCGGGCGTGGTGCACGCAGCGCGAATCCAATACATCTATCCCTATCTGGATACCCAGACGCGGACACTGCGAGTGCGCTTCGAGTTCGATAACCCGGGCCAAAGGCTGAAGCCGGGGATGTACGCGAATGTCGATCTGGAGGGCGATGCGGCCGTGGGGGTGTTGATTCCGGATGCAGCCATCATGGACACCGGGATTCGCCAGATCGTCTATGTGCATACAGGGCCGGGCCGCTTCGAACCGCGCTTGGTGACTGTCGGCAGTCGTAGCGGTGCCGAGGCGCAGGTGCTGTCCGGCGTTCGGGTGGGCGAGAAAGTCGTGACGCAGGCCAACTTCCTGCTCGATTCGGAATCACGGCTGCGTTCGGCGACCGCCGGCTCCGCTCAGCCTGACACCGGCCGAAGGAACGCGCCATGATCCAGAAGATCATCGAGTTCTCGGCTCGCAACCGTGCGCTGGTGCTGTTGGGCGTGCTGGTGCTGTGTGTCTTCGCCTACTTCAATCTCAAGCGGATCCGTCTGGACGCGCTACCCGATCTGTCCGACACGCAGGTCATCGTTTACTCGCGCTGGGATCGGTCGCCCGACATCATCGAGGATCAGGTCACCTACCCGATCATCACTGCCTTGTTGGGCGCCCCGAAGGTCAAAGCAATCCGCGGCTTTTCGTACTTCGGCTTCTCGTTCTTCTATGTAGTCTTCCAGGATGGGTCCGACCCCTACTGGGCACGCTCGCGCGTGCTCGAGTACATGTCCAAGATCCAATCCCGCCTGCCCGAAGGCGTGCGCACCGAGCTTGGCCCGGATGCCACCGGCGTGGGGTGGATCTTCCAGTACGCGCTGGTCGACCGTACGGGCAAACACTCGCTCGACCAGTTGCGTTCCTACCAGGACTGGACCCTGCGCTACGCCGTGCAATCCGTGCCCGGGGTGGCGGAAGTCGCTTCGATCGGGGGCTATGTCAAGCAGTACCAAGTCACCGTGGATCCGAACCGACTCGCGGCATATGACCTGCCGATCTCGGCCGTGGTCGAGGCCCTGCGCGGCTCCAACAGTGAAGTCGGCGCGCGGCTGATCGAGTGGAGCGGCACCGAGTACATGGTGCGCGCGCACGGCTATTCCAGAACGATCGAGGACTTCGGTCGCATCGTGGTGAAAGCCCGCGAAGGTGGTGTCCCGGTCTTGATGAAGGATGTGGCGCGTATCGCGCTCGGGCCGGAGATCCGCCGAGGGGTCTCGGACCTGGACGGACTGGGCGACCATGTGGGCGGCATCGTGGTGATGCGCCACGGTGAGAACGCGCTCAATGTGATCCAGCGGGTCAAGCAGCGACTCCATGAGCTTGGGGGCTCGCTCCCCGCCGGGGTCGAGATCGTCACCACCTACGACCGGGCGGATCTCATCACCCGTGCCATCGACACGCTGAAGCACGAGCTGGCCATCGAGATGATCATCGTCTCGTTGGTCGTGCTGATCTTCCTGTGGCACATCCCTTCCGCCGTGGTGCCGATCCTCACCATCCCGATCTCGGTGCTGCTGACATTCATCCCGCTCTACTACGCCGGCGTCAGCGTCAACATCATGTCCATCGCCGGTATCGCCATCTCGATCGGAGTGCTCGTCGACGGGGCGATCGTCGAGGTGGAGAATGCGTATAACAAACTGCATCTCTGGGATGTGGGGGGAAGGATAGGCGACTTCCACGAAGTGCGGCTGCAGGCGCTCAAAGAAGTCGGCCCCTCAGTCTTCTTCTCGCTGCTCGTGGTCTCGGTCTCGTTCCTTCCGATCTTTGCGCTGGTGGATCAGGAAGGGCGTCTGTTCAAGCCGCTCGCGCTCTCGAAGAATCTGGCCATGGCGCTTGCGGCGTTGTTGGCCATCACGCTCGATCCGGCGATGCGCATGATGTTCACGCGCATGAACCCGTTCACATTCAAGCCCCGGTTCCTGGCCAGGTTGGCGAGTCACGCGTTGGTCGGCACCTATTACTCCGAGGAGAAGCATCCGATCAGCCGGATGATCTTCAAGGTGTATGACCCCGCGTGCCGATTCGTCCTGCGCCATCCCCGGGCCGTGGTCCTGGCCGCCGCCGCCATCGTGGCGTTCAGTATTCCCGCATACTTCAAGCTGGGTCAGGAGTTCATGCCCCCGCTCAACGAGGGCACGATCCTGTACATGCCTTCCACGCTGCCCGGGATCTCGGTGGCCGAAGCCCAGTCCCTGCTGGTGAAACAGGATCGCATCCTCAAGTCCTTCCCCGAAGTGGAGCGCGTGTTCGGCAAGGCGGGGCGCGCCGAGACCTCCACCGATCCGGAGCCGTTCTCGATGATGGAGACCACGGTGATTCTCAAGTCACCGCAGGATTGGCGCGGCAAGCAGCGCT
>JANLOU010000439.1:0-2994 GCA_031366735.1 Candidatus Eiseniibacteriota bacterium | reverse complement strand
ACGACCAGAGCGACGGCACGATTCCGGACGGCACTTCAGCCCCAGTGGCGTCGCTCGTGCTGCAGGGATTCGTCTTCAACGCGAACAACCAGAAGAACCGGACCGCGGGTGTGCCCGACAACACCACGATCCGGGCGGTGGACCCGCAGGGCAATACGCTGACCGGCTATTCGGGTGTGGTCCGGCTGAAGGAGACCACCAGTTTCGGGGACGGCGAGACCATCCCGGCGAGCATCACACTCACCAACGGCCAGTGGAGTGGTGGTGTCGCCTGTTTGCGCGCGGATGAGACCAATGTGAATCGCGGCAATGTGAA
Source organism: Candidatus Eiseniibacteriota bacterium (assembly GCA_031366735.1). Taxonomy (GTDB): domain Bacteria; phylum Eisenbacteria; class RBG-16-71-46; order RBG-16-71-46; family RBG-16-71-46; genus CAIXRL01. Next base: position 2,678 of record JANLOU010000439.1, on the reverse strand, counting down.
TATCTACGCTTGGCTCGAGAGTGCGCCGACCAAGAACGGCACCAGTGATCCGTTCCTCATCCACCCGGGGCCGTTTGCCCGCGTGCAGTTGCTGGTGCCCGGGGAGAGTCCATTGCCTGGCAGCGCTGTGGGCAAGACGGGCGCCCCGGCGACACAGGGTGCGGGTCGGGGCTTCCCGGTGAGCGTGTATGCCACCGACGCGTATTGGAACCCGGTCGCCAGCGCGGACAATGTTCGCATCACTTCGAGCGACGCGGCTGCGAGTACTCCAGTGAGCGGAACGCTCTCGGCTGGCTTCCGTCAGTTCAGCATCACATTGAACACGATCGGCACGCGAACCCTCACGGTGGCGGACCTGACCAATGCGAGCATTCCGGGCATGACCAGCCCGGGGATTGCAGTCATCCCCAGCGCCGTGGATCATTTCGTGATCGGATCGGTGGCTTCACCCCAGGTCGCCGGCATTCCTGTTGCCGTGACGATCCGCGCCACCGACGCGAGTGGGAACACCATCCCGGGCTACGCCGCCGAAGCGGACCTTGCCGCCAATACGGGTGCGGGCAGTATCACGCCGGAGCGGGTCACCTTCACCGATGGCGTGTGGGCCGGCCCGATCACCTTCAAGGGGGCGGGGGGTGCTGTCTCGTTCCGTTGCACCGATTTCTCTGCTCCGCCTCACATCGGATCGAGCAACAGCTTCTCCGTCACGCCCGGCCCGCTTGCCGGCATGCAGGTGATCCTTCCGGGAGAGACGGCTCAGGGTGGCACGGATGACGGCAAGAACGGGACGCCCTCGGCGCAGACGGCGGGGAATGCGTTCACCATCACGGTTCGCGCTGTGGATGCGTATTGGAACCTCGTATCCGGGGTGAATGACCGCATTGCACTTGGCTCGAGCGACGCGTTTGCGGGTATGCCGGCCGAGACCACACTTGCCAATGGCCAGCGATTGATTCCCGTGCGCCTGTATCGCACCGGCGCCCAGCGGATCTGGGGGAGCGACCTGGATCAGCCCACGGTTCGCCCCGATAGTTCCTCCGCCGTGATGGTGAGCGGTGGACCCTTCGCCCGAGTTCTGGTCCTGGCCCCCGGAGAATCCCCAGCGCCTGGCACAACGAGTGGGCGCACCGGAACCGCCACGGATCAATCCATCAACTACGCCTTCACGGTCACCGTGCTCGCGACTGACGCATGGTGGAACCCGATCGGTGGCGTGAGCGACATGGTGCACTTGGCCAGCGATGACCCGCTGGCGACGCTGCCCCCGGATGCGCCGCTCGTGGATGGTAGCGCGCTCATGACGGTTCGTCTGGCACGCGGCGGTTACAACCAGATCCTCGTGTCGGATGTGACCCAGCCCTCCAAGTCGGGGAGCTCGACCCAGGTGCGCGCGATCTCAAGCGGCTTCCACCTCGAGGCCGCGGTGAGCCCGGCATCCGCGCGTGCCGGCGAGCCTTTCACCTTCACGGTGAAGGTCACGAACGACGCGGGTTCGGTGATCCAGGAGATCAACTCCTTCGTCACGCTCGAGGTCCGCAACGCCTCCAGCCGGGCGGCAGGACGGGGCACGCTGCTCACGACCCAGTTCCAGTTGCTCCAGGGGCAGCGTTCGGTGTCCGAGACCTACACTTTCGTCGAACCGATCGTGATCATCGCCCGCGACGATGCCGGCAATGCCCCCGCCACCTCCAATGTCATCACGATCACGCCCGGCACTCCCACCGCGATCCAACTGGCCAGCATGCCCGCATGGGTCGGTGGCAACAAGCACGCACAACTGCGCGCTCGGCTGGTGGATGCGTACGACAACGGGGTCGCGGGAGTCCCGATGTCCTACGCGCACCTCGCGGGCAGTGGCGTGCTCACGCCGGTGGACAGCCTCACGGATTCCACTGGCGTCGCGACGGCGGACTTTCTGAGCTCCCGCCAGCCCGGCAGCGACCTGTTGCGCGCGAGCGCCGGCGGGCTGACCACCGATCTGGTGCTCCAGACGGCGTTCGTGGATCCCGCCGCCGCCGGCGGCACGGTCACGAACTATCCGAATCCATTCCATCCCGCAGAGCAATCCACGGTCATCGCCTGGAAGCTGGACGACAACGCGATGGTCACGCTGAAGATCTTCACCCAGAGCGGGGACATCGTGTTGAGCCGGACATTCGAGCGCGGCGCCTCGGGGGGCTCGGCTGGACTGAATGAGTATGCCTGGGATGGTCGCAATGGTCGCGGCGAGCTGGTCGCAAGTGGTGGCTATATCGCGCTGGTCGAGGCCCATGGCACGGGCGAAACGCTGCATGTCATGCGCCGCAAGCTCGCGGCCGTCCGCTAGGGAGAGTCCCATGAACCGCACTCACCGTCGCTGGCTCCGTACCGCTGTTCTGGGGTTCACGCTCGCGAGCGTCGCGCCCGCTGCCGCACAGCAAGGCTCCGCCGGTGCTCCCGGCGAATGGCTTGCGCGCTATACCAGCGCTCGCACGCTGGGACTGGGCGGCGCGTTCGTCGCAACAGCGGATGACCCGTTGGGCGTGCTGTGGAATCCCGCGGGTCTGTCCTCCATGAACCAGAACGAGCTGCGCTTCGAGAACGCGCGCCTGTTCGAAGAAACCTCGGTCAATGCGTTTGGCTTCGCCGTACCGGGAAGCTGGCTCCCGAGTCTGGGCGTGACGGTGCTCTCACTGGGC
>JANLOU010000419.1:0-8888 GCA_031366735.1 Candidatus Eiseniibacteriota bacterium | reverse complement strand
GTAGCCCGCAGCACCTTCCTGCACTGCTCGTCGCACCCAGACGGGCTCGGCGTGAATGGACAGGATGAGGACGCGCGTGGGCAGTCCCGCGGCTTGCACCTGGCGAAGCACATCGAACCCATCCGCGTCGGGCAGGTTCAGGTCGAGCAGCACCAGATCGACCGTCGTTGCAGCCAGCACCGCCAACGCGGCGTGCACGGTATCCGCCTCGGTGATCGTGCCCACCAGTGGGGAGCGCTCGAGCACTTGGCGCAATCCCGCTCGAACCAGTGCGTGGTCCTCGACCAACAGGACCGACACCTTTGCCGCTGCGCTCATCGGGCCGCTTCCGACGCAACCGGGATCTCGGCCACCAGGCGCGTCCCCTGCGGGGTGGAATCGAGCGTCAATCGCCCTTGCACAGCGCTCAACCGTTCGCGCATGCCAAGCAGGCCCAGGTGCGGCTTCATGTCGGCTGCGAAGCCCTGCCCGTCATCCGTCACTTGCATGCGGATCCAGCCCGCCGTCTGCGTGACGATGAGACTCGCGCTACGGGCCCGCGCATGCCGGACCACATTGGTCAATGCCTCCTGAGCCACCCGATACAGCGTGAGGGTCTGCTCGGGAGGGCAGCTCAGGCCCGCGTCGAGCTCGCAGCGCAGCTCGAGCCGCGCGTTCCCCGCCAGGCTCTCGGCCAGCGCGCGCAGCGCCGGAATCAGCCCGAGTTCGTCCAACACCCGCGGCTGCAGCAACTCACTCAGGTCGCGCACCTGCGCGAGCGCGTCCGCCACCAGTTGGCTTGCCTGCGTGCGTCCGTCCAGATCCAACCCGATCTTGGCGGCGGTCAGGGCCTGCCCGACACCATCGTGCAGTTCCCGCGCGATGCGCCGGCGCTCTTCTTCTTGCACGCTCAGCAGGCGTTGCGAGAGCAGCTCGAGCTCCGAGGCGCGGCGGGCGAGTGCGGCGTGTTGTTCGTGCACCACCATCGCGAGCACCCCCAACGCCACTGCGACGATGCACGCCACATCGACGAACACCCCGTAGTACAGACCGGAACCCTGAGCGCGCAGCAGCGGATAGTCCAGATGGTGCACGCCCCAGATCGTGAATGCCCACGCCAGCAAGGTGGCGCCCGCTGAAGGCTGGCGTCGCGCCTGCCGCCAGAAGATCGCGCCGGTGCCAAGGGTCACGAGCGAGAGCAACACCGCCGAGGACGCCCCTGCCAATCCCATGTCGTGGATCCCGAACACCGCGAAAGCCGCCCAGGCCACCGCTGCGAGTGGGAACGCGATGTAACCCCGGCGCCAACGCGCATGGACCGAGAACTGCAGCGCCGCCCACAAGAGGAGCATGGCGGAGATGAGCGTGATCGCCTGGTGCGCGAACAGCCATGTTTCTCGGCGGTCCACCAGGAACGCGCTGATGGCCGCGAGGCGGACCGCGTACAGGGCCCACGCAACGCTCCAACTGGCATGGTAGGACTCGCGTCGCGCTCGCCACAGCCCCAGATGCACCGCGGCAAGTGCCAGGGTGACGAGCCCCTCGAACAACAGGGCCACCAGGCGGAGATCGAGTTCCAGGTCGGGACTCCCGGGGAGCGAGGGGAAGCACATCGTGTTTGACAGGCTGCAGCCATGACATTATACATAGGCTGACCTAACTTCTTGTAGTCATGCCATTCAATCATATGGAGCCCCTATGCTCTCCGGCAAGAAGACTACTCAGGACCGTCCCCTCTCCCCAAGCCACGAGCATTATCTGCGCTCCATCTGGGAAGTCCGGACCCGGCAGGGCTACGCCCGACTCACCGATGTGGCGCGCGAGTTGGGAATCACCACCGCAACGCTCTCTGTCGGACTCAAGCCGCTCGAGGCGAGGGAGCTCATCAGCCACGACGAGCACCGCTTTCTGGTGCTGACGGCAGCGGGCGAACGCTTCGCGCGCGAAGTCCACCACCGCTACACCGTGTTGCGCACCTTCCTTGAGGAAGTGCTGGGGATCGAGCCCAGCGTCGCCGAACGCGAGGCATGCCTCATCGAGCACGACATCAGCGCGCACACCGCCGAGCGTTTCGTCGACCTGCTCAAGATGATGCGTGAGGACAGCGTGGTGCGGGAGCTGTTCCAGGAACGCTTCGCTCACTACCACCGCTCCTGCACGCCCAGCGACCAGTGCTCGACCTGTGGTCTGGCCTGTCTGGTGCCGGCGCCGCGGCCGTGAGCACGGCTCGCGCGACGGCACTCCTGCTCGGCGTGCTCCTGCTCACGGGCGCCACTCCTGTCCACGCTGCTCCCGCGCGCGAAGTGGTGCGCGCCCGCGTGCTCATGGGCACGCTGTGCACGCTGCGCACCACCGCCAAGGACAGCTTGCGCGCAGGCGAATCACTCGGCGCGGCGCTGGACGAGATCGCGCGGCTCGAGACCGTGATGAGCGATTGGAGCGCCACCAGCGAGGTGGCGCGTGTGAATGGGCTTGCCGCGGTCCGCGCCACGGGTTGCTCCGCAGACCTGTTCGCGGTGCTCGATTCCGCACTCACACTCGCGCGGCTCACGCACGGTGCTTTCGACCCCACGGTGGAACCCCTGGTGCAACTCTGGGACATGCGGGGCAAGGGCCGCCTGCCGGATCCCGTCTCGGTGGCGCGCATCCGTCCGCTCATCGACCACACGCAGGTCACGCTCGACGCCCCCACACGGACGGTGCGTTTCGGTCGCGTCGGCATGGCGTTCAACTTGGGTGGCATCGGCAAGGGCTACGCGCTCGAACGCGCCGCCGCGGTGCTGCGGGCGCGCGGAGTCAAGTCCGCGCAGCTCGACCTGGGCGGACAACTGTTCGCGTTCGGCGCGCCCTGCACACTGGCCGTGGCGCACCCGGGCGATCGACTGCGCGCGATGGTGCGCCTGCTCGTGCGCGACGCCTCGGTGTCCACCAGTTCGCAGAGCGAACACCGGGTCACCGTGGGCCGGGCCAGTTTCGGGCATGTGCTCGATCCGCATCAGGGCGTCTCGGTCATGAGCGACGCCTCGGTCACGGTGGTGTGCGACTCCCCGACGCGAGCGGATGCGCTGTCCACCGCGTTGTTGGTGATGGGTCGCGAGCAGGCAGAGGCCTTCACTCGCACCCAGTCGGGGATCGGCGTGTTGTGGTTGGAACCCGATGGCGCCTCGGTGCGGGCCTGGCGCTGGAATCTGCCGCAATCCTCCGTCGCGCCCGGCGCGCTGGTGGTGTGGAACGACGCGCCCTGACCGGCGCCCTTCAATAGAACCGGAGAACTCCCATGCAGCGGTCACTCCTGATCTGGTTGTGCCTGTTCACCCTGGCCACTCCCCTCACCGCCCGTGCGCAGGCGCCGACCTCAGAGGAGCGATTGACCGAGGTCGAGAAGAAACTCGATGCCGCGCTCGCCGAGATCGCCCGCATGCAGACGGGCGGCGCGGACAGCGCGACGGCAACCTTCGGCTCGCATCGCGGCTTCGCCCCCGCGGCGAGCAAGGTCTACGGCGTGGCGTCCGGGCTCTCGGTGGGCGGCTACGGCGAGATGCTGCTGGAGTCGTTCGATCGCCACCGCGAGGACGGCGCGCTGACTGACCGCGCAGCGCAGCTCGATCTGTATCGTGTGGTGTTCTACCTCGGTCACAAGTTCAACGACGAGCTGCTGTTCAACTCCGAGCTGGAGTGGGAGCATTCCGGCGTGACCGACGAAGCCTCGGTGCAGGTGGACCCCTCCAGCGGCCAAGGCGAAGCGGAGCTCTCGGGCGAAAGCACGATCGAGTTCGCCTATCTCGATTGGTCACCGCGGCGTGCGTTCGGTCTGCGCGCGGGCAAGGTGTTGGTGCCCATGGGATTGGTGAACGAACAGCACGAGCCGCCAGTCTATCTGGGCGCCCGCCGCCCCGATGTGGAACGCAATCTGGTGCCCAGCACATGGGGCGCGAATGGTGCGGGCGTGTTCGGCGAACTCGGCAACGGGCTCGAGTACCGCGCGTATGTGCTCGAGGGCCTCGATGCCAACGGCCTGAGCGCCGCCAGCACGATCCGCGGCGGCCGTCAGGGCGGCTCCGGCAGTGCCATCACGCACCCCGCCTTCGCCGCGCGGCTCGACTGGCGCGGCACCGCCGGACTCGTGCTGGGGGTATCGGCGTACACCGCCGACACCTGGCAGGGCGCTCAGCCCACGGGTGTGCGACTGTCGCCGCGCGTCTCGCTGCTGGATCTGCATGCGCGCTGGCAATGGCGTGGCCTGCAGACGGCCGGCTTGTGGGTGCAGGGTTCACTCACGGATGCCGGCGCACTGTCGGATGCCCGCGGCCTCACGGGCTCGGCGCGGTTGGGCGAGCGCTTCTTCGGCGGCTACCTCGAGGCGGCATACGATGTGTTGCCCGCGCTGCACCCCGGCACGCGCTACTCGCTCCTTCCCTACGCGCGCTTCGAGTCGTACGACACGCAGGACTCGGTCCCCGGGGGCAGCGAGTCGGCAAGCAACGAGCGCACCGTGCTCACCCTCGGCGCCGCGTTCAAGCCGCACCCGAATGTGGTCGTGAAGGCGGACCGTCAGCAGCGCTCGAATGCCGCCGACACGGAATCCAACCAATGGAACATGGCGCTCGGGTGGATGTTCTGATGTCGCTCCGCCGCCTCGCGGGGTGCGTGGCGCTGGCCGGCGCGTTCGGGTTGGCAACACCTGCCGCTGCGGCGGTGTACACCACCGCCGAAGCGACCATGGCCAGCGCCTACCCGGGCGCGCGGCTGGAGAAGCGTACGCTCGCGTTGTCGGCGGCCGAGTGCCGATCCCTCTCGCAACTCGCACAAGTGCGTTGCGACTCCCGCCTGATCACCGTGCATCTGGCTTGGCGCGGCGATTCGCTGCTCGCTGCGGGGTTCGTCGACCAACGCACCGTGCGCACCATGCCGGGCGTGTTCCTCGTGGTGGTGGCACGCGACACGACGGTGGCACGCATCGAGGTCCTGGCGTTCCACGAACCCCCGGAGTACCGACCGCCAAGTCGCTGGTTGGGCCTGTTCGTTCGCAAGCATCTGGACGCAGACCTGTGGCCGGCAAGGTCGATCCGCGCGCTCTCGGGCGCCTCGCTCAGCGCGCGCGCCATCACCGAGAGTGCGCGCCTGGCGCTCGCGGCATACGCTCAAGTACTGGTGCCCACACTCGCGCGCCGCGGCGCCGGAGTTGCCCGATGAAATATCTGCAGAACGGTGGCTTCCAGCAACAACCGCTCATGCGCCTCACCCTTGGGCTGGCGCTGCTGCTGCTTGCGGGTTTCTGGGTGACGAATGTGGCCTTGTACTTCACACACATGACGCTCGATCCCGCGAGCGTGGTGGCCTACTACCGGGGCGATGAAGCCAACTTCCTGCCACCCCGCTCCGCCGAGGGCATGCTCGAGGTGACGCACACGCACCTGCCCATGTTCGCGATCGTGCTCCTGCTGCTCACGCACCTGCTCATCTTCGCGCCCATGCGGTTCGGACAGAAGGTGGCGTTCATCGTCGCCTCGTTCGGGTCCGCGCTGCTCATGGAGGCGGCGGGCTGGATGACACGCTTCTGGAGTCCCGGCTTTGCCGTGCTCAAGGTCGGCGCGTTCCTCGTCTTCCAAGCCATGCTCGCCTACTTGATCGTCGGGCTCGCCGTGTTCCTGCTCACGAGCCGGCCGCGACGCCACCGCACCGACGCCCACGCACCCGATCCGCGTCCAGCCCGCAGAACCGGCAAGCACTGAGTGCGGACGGCCCCCGTGCGAACGATTGCCGCGGCCCACGCGCCTCCGTCGATGTTCGGGAGCATACGAGGGTTACTTGGGCCGCTCTGGCTGCCGCTCCTCCTGCTTGTAGCGACGCGCACGCTCCTGTGGCTGGCCCAACCGTTCGCCAGCGAGGACGCATACATCACATTCCGATACGCGAACATGCTCGTCCGGGGAGAAGGACTTGTCTACAATCCCGGCGAACGCGTGATGGGATTCACCTCGTTGCCATGGACACTCTGGTGTGCCGTGGGCGTCGCGCTGCATGTGGATCTCGTCGCGTGGACCCGGGCCACGACGCTCCTGGCGGACGGGGTCACGCTAGTGGTCGGAGCACGGATCCTGACGACGACTTTCTCGAGGTCGTCTGCACTGTGCTTCGCCATCTTCTTCGCATGCTGGCCCCTGTTCGCTGCCTCAGCGGTCTCGGGGCTGGAGCCCAACATCGTGCTGGCCGCGCTGCTCGTGACGGCGGCGCTCCTGCATGCCCGTAGCCGCTGGGCAGGGGTCGTGTTGGGCGGCTTCGCCCTCTTGCGCCCGGAATGCCTGCTGGCTGCCGCCATTCTGGGCCTGCGCGCACGAACGCGGGACCGCTGGATCGCGGCCGCGATCGTGGGAGTCTCGCTCGCCGCGCTCTGGCTGTACTACGGCTCACCGATCCCGCAGAGCGTCATCGCGAAGGCCTCGATCTACGGCACCTCCGGACCATGGCAGGGCCGATATTGGTGGGAGTGGCTGCTCCCCTTTCGCCTCGGACGGTTCGCGGTCACCACCGAGGGGCAGCATCTCGAGCCGATCGCCATCGTGTTCGCAGCCGCGCTCGCGCAGGGCGCCGTGCTGTTGTGGCGTGCGCGTCACAGTGCGGTCACCATGGCAGCAGCGGCGGGGATCAGCATCTGGTTGGGATATTCCGCACTCGGTGTGGCGTACTTCTGGTGGTACTTGGTCGTCCCGCTCGCCGCACTCGCGTTGGCCGCATCGGTCGGCTTCCCCGCGATCGTGCGCGGACGATGGTTACCCGTGACGGCGCTGCTGTTCGTCTGTGGCTCCTGGAGTCTGGGCCTGCCATTGTATGTGGGTCGCGCCCAGGCGGAGGCCCGCGAGTTTGCAACGGTGGCGGCGTATCTTGAGTCTCAGGTGACACCGGGCGATGTGGTGTTCCTCGAGCCGATCGGAATGGTGGGATTCCGCGCCCCGGTCAGGGTGCTCGACGAAGTCGGTCTGGTGAGTCCCGAGGTCGCGCGAAGGCGCAGGGCAGGTCCGGGATGGTATTTCGACATCGTCCGAACGCACGCACCCCGCTGGCTCGTCGTCCGTCCGGACTTACTCGCGACGGGATCCGCCTTCGCTGGCGCGGGCGCACCGTTTCGCTCGGAATACGAACAAGGCCTCCTACTGCAAAGTTACGAGCAGGTCTGGCCCGAGCAGCCCATCAGCGCCCACGGGCTCGAAGTCTATCGCCGCCGCCCATGAGCCCCGGCCTCCCCGCAGTGGCCCGGCGGTTGTGGAAACCCACCCGTTGGACGAATACCCTGTGCGCACACGCTGAAGCGGGTGTATGAAGCGCAGGCGGGGCGCTCGACCCCGCCTGCCGCCGGCCCCAGGCGGTCGCCCCTCGAGCCCGGAGACACCCACATGGACACTCGTCGCTTTGTCACCCACATGAGGATCGTGGCTGGACTGGCCGCGTTGATCAGCCTTGCCGGTTGCTCCTCCTCCAAGAGCAGCACGCCCACCTCTCCTGGCGGGGGCGTCTCACTCAGCTTCTCGTACACATTCCCCGCCGTGGGATCCTCGTCCTCGCAAGTGTTCGCGAACGCGGGCAGCTTCGCGTACCACTGCGCGGTGCACCAAGGCTCCGGCATGACGGGCACGGTGGTCGTGGATGCCGCCTCAGCGGTGGATTCCGCGGTGGTCCAGGTCGGCTCCGGAAGCAGCAATGTGTTCAACCCAGCCTCGGTCACGATCAAGCCGGGCGGGCTGGTGCGCTGGGTGCGTCCAGTGGGCGTGAGCGCATCGAACCACACCGCAACCCGCTGACGCGTCCCTGACATTGCGCCGGGTGGCGCCCTGATGAGCTGCAACGGCTGTGGCGCACCTGCCACAGCCGTTTGTACTTCTGGCCCGGCACGACCCGCCCGTGGACGCTGCAATCCGCTGCACTCCAACGCATTCAACACTCATCAGGGTAGTGGCACGCGGAGTGCATGAACAGGCCATGTGTCAGTCCATCCCACACCACAGGAGGTTCATGTGTTCCAGATCAAAGCGAATCGCTGGATCGCAGCCGCCCTGGTGGCGACGACGAGCTTGCTCTCCTTCGCCCCCATGGCCCAGGCCGGTCACGGCAATGGCCGCGGCAATGGCCGGCGCTACAAGGACGACCGACAGGTCTACCATCAGGCGCCGCAGCAGCGCGTGTATGTGCGTCACTCGAGTGGGGCCGGTCCCGCACTCGCAGGTCTCGTGGGTGGGTTCATCCTTGGCACGGCGGTGTCGCAACGCTCTGACTGCAACTATCGCCGCGCGCCGGTCCGGTCGTATCGCTACTACGACCCGTCCTGCGACCAGAGCTACGACTCGATGGACGAATGCCGGATGCACTTCCGGGAGCACCGGCGCAGTCCGCGGGTGATTCAAGTCATCGAAGTTTCGAGCGGTGAATGCGTCCGCACCATGCGCTACGAGGATGGCAACTGGCGGGACTACGACGATCAGGATCAGAATTGGGACGAGGACGACGGCTACTATCGTTAGTCCGGATCCCCACCAGTGTGGGCTGACGGCGGTGGAGCGGGAATATCGGGGAGCGTCCCGGCTCACACGGTCAGTCCACTCCTAAATGAAGGCGAGGGCGGTGCCACACGGCACCGCCCTTTGTCGTGACCCCAGGGGCCCGGGCGACTTGACCCAGTCCTAACGGTTGCGGCCGGAACGGGCTACCCTGACTCGATGCTGCCCCTTTCCCCTGCACCCCCGTGCTGGCCCGAGTTGTTGGCCCGTCACTGCGCCGAGCTGACCGCGGCGGCGGCGGACGCCCGCGATGGCAGTCGGGCCGCGCTCTGGAAGGTGTTGCACGCGGCACTCTTCGCCTCGCTGCGAGCGCAGGCGCACCGTGTTCCGGCGGCGAGCCGCGAGGACCTCGAGGACATC
>JANLOU010000380.1:0-7676 GCA_031366735.1 Candidatus Eiseniibacteriota bacterium | reverse complement strand
GGTCCGCCGCACAGCCACTTGATCGACCCGCCGACCAGGAAGTCCACGCCCAACGCCTGCACATCCACTTCGACCACACCCACCGCCTGGTAGGCATCGATCAGCGTCAGCGCGCCCACTTCGCGCGCGCGTTGCAGGATGGGCGCAAGGTCCAGCAGTTGCGCCGAGCGGAACAGCACCATGCTGATGGCCACGACGGCGGTGCGCTCGGTGATGGCCGCCACGATGTCGGCTTCACTCATCCGCCGCTCCGCGCGAGCCGGCACACGCACCACGCGGGCACCGCGCCGCTCGAAGCCTTCATACAGATAGAGTTCGGACGGGAAGTCCTCGGCAGTGCACACCACCTCGTTGCGACCGGGGACGAAGTCCACGCACGAGAACGCCACGGATTGCGCGAGGGTGACATTAGGGTGCAACGAGACGCTTCCCGGCTCGGCGTGGATCAAGCGTTCGAGCGAGCCGGCCACCTGCGCGGGCACCGCCATCCACTTCTCCTCCCAGGCACGGATGCCGCGATCGCGCCAGGTGCGGGCGTATTCGACCAGCGCGTCCTCGACTTCGGCTGGCATCGCTCCCAGCGTGTGCGAGGCGAAGTGGAGCGTGCGCTCGACCGTGGGAAAATAGCGCCGGAACGCCAGCAACGGATCGGTCTGGGTGGGCGTCGTACTCATCGGCCAAGCTCCTCGGCGGCGGTGGCGAGTTGCGCCATCACTGCTTCGGCCGCCTCTTGGGGCGTGTCGGCGATCTGGACGTATGCGAACAGGCGTTCGGGCACGAATCCCTCGCCGCGATGCAGTTCGAGCCAGGCATGCCAATGCGCGCCCATCAACACCAGCGGCGCCGGCCGACGCGCGTCCACTCCGAGCAGGCTCCAGACGAGGAACACCTCGGTCAGCGTGCCCACGCTGCCGGCAACGGCCACGAAGCCGTCGGCGCGCTCCACCAGGTACTCGAGCCGCTCGAACAGCGTCTGGGTGTGCACGCGTTCACGCACCCAGCGATTGACCGGGCCGCGCCCCTCGAACAGCTCGACCGTCACGCCGACAACATGTCCGTCGGCCTCGTGCGCGCCCTGCGAGCACGCCGCCATGGCGCCGTCGTAGCCGCCCGTCATCACCGTGGCGCCGCGGCGAGCGAGCTCTGCCCCAAGGCGACGGGCATCGTCGTAGGCCGGCTCGTGCGCCGCCGTGGTGCTGCTGCCGAAAACGGCGATCTGTGGCGGGCGGGAGGTCGTGCTCACGCGGGCTCCTGGGCGATGGGTCCTGTGGCGTGCAAGGCTGGAATGTCGGCACATCATGCCACAAGCGGCGGGCAGAAGGCCCGCGGGGGCTCGGCCAGCCTCTCCGGGCCAAACTGGTCTGGAAACATGCCCCGGAACGCCCTACTGTCCGGGGACCACTTTCCCATGCACCGCGAAGGGGGCCCGCTGGTCATGCCGCGCCGAAGCATTTCGTTCCATTTCCCCTCGCCCACCCTGGACCCCGCCGCGGCCGAGCCGCTGCACCGCCAGTTGTACGACGAGGTGCGCCGAGCGATCCTCACGGGCCAGATGGCCGCGGGCTCGCGCCTCCCGGCCAGTCGCAAGTTGGCGACCAGGACCCGGCTCTCACGCAACACCGTGCTGGCGGCCTACGACCAGTTGATCGCCGAGGGATTCATCGAGGGCCGCAGCGGCTCGGGCACTTTCGTGGCGCGCGCCGTGCCCGAGGCGCTGGTGCCCCAGGTTCCGGGATTGCCGCCGCGGCCGCCCGGGGACAGCGCCAAGCGAGCGCTCTCGAAGTCAACGCAGAGGTTCTGCGAGTCCGTTTCGCTGCGGCACATGGCGCGCGTGGAGGGTGAGGCATTCAATCCCGGGCTTCCTGCACTCGACCACTTCCCCATGGATATCTGGCGACGCTTGAGCGATCGGCGGCTGCGCAACGCCTCGCCGCGCATGCTCGCCTACGATGACCCGCAGGGACATCTGCCGCTGCGCGAGGCGATCGCATCCCACATGGTGGACACGCGTGGCGCACGCTGCACGGCCGAGCAGGTCATCATCGTCTCGGGTTCGCAGAACGCCATTGACCTGGCGGCCCGGGTGCTGCTCGATCCGGGCGACGAAGTTTGGATCGAGGAGCCGGGATATTTCGCCGCCCGCATCGCGTTCGAAATGGCCGGCGCACGCGTGGTCCCCGTGCCCGTCGATGACGAGGGCCTCATCGTGGGCGAAGGCGTGTCGACGGCGCCGGATGCACGCATGGCGTATGTGACGCCGTCGCACCACAACCCGACCTGCGTCACCATGAGTCTGCCGCGCCGCATGGCACTGCTGCAGTGGGCCGAGCAGGCTGGCGGCTGGATCATCGAGGACGACAATGCCAGCGAGTTCCACTACGACGGCCATCCGCACGCGGTGCTGCAGGGAATCGATAAGCACGAACGCACGCTGTATGTGGGCTCGTTCAGCAAGGTCTTGTTCGCTTCGCTGCGCTTGGGCTTCATCGTGGCGCCCCGGGACCTCGTGCCCGCGTTGGTCCGGGCGCGCGAGTTCATCGACCGGCAATCGCCCGGATGGCAGCAGGCGGTGGTGGCCGACTTCATGCACGAGGGGCACTACAGTCGGCACCTGCGCCGCATGCGCGGGCTCTATGCCACGCGGCTGAGCCACTTCCGCTCGATCGCTGCGCGCTTCGCGAGCGACCTGTTCGAGCTGCCGCAGCGGCATGGCGGCATGTCGCATGTGGCCTACTTCCTTGCGCCCATGGACGACTGTGCCGCTGCCGAGGCTGCGTACAAGGCCGGCGTGTGCTGCACGCCGCTGTCGCACTATCACTCCCGGCCGCAGGGTCGCCCGGGACTGGTGCTCGGCTTCACCTGCGCCGACGCCGAACGAGCCACCCTCGCGATGCAGAAACTGGTGGCCGCGGTGCGGCCGCTGCGGCCCCTCCCGCCCTTGGTGCCCAGCCCGTTCGACCCGGTCGAATGAGCCTGGAACCGCCGTGCGTCGTATTGCACGACGCGACTCGCTTGGCCGAGGGCGCAAGCGTCCGGTTCCGCATCGTGCTCGAGGGCGTGTGCCGCGATGCCTTCGCCGTGCGCTGGCGCGGTGGGCTGTATGCGTATGTGGACATGTGCCGGCACCAGGCGCGGTCGTTGTCGTACGGCGATGGGCAGGTGCTCGATCCCGACGAGGGATTACTGGTCTGCCGCCACCACGGCGCGCGCTATGTGCCCCAGAGCGGCGTGTGCATCGAGGGTCCCTGCGCGGGCGCCCAACTCACGGCGTTGGCGCTGGAGTCCCGTGCGGGCGCGCTCTGGTGCACCGGGCGACTCGCGCCGCTGCCGCCGCACACGAACGCGCCGCCCGAGTGAACCTGGGGCGGGGCGGCGTGCGTGCTGCGAGGGTTCACGATTTGGGCGTGTTCAGGTTGGCGATGATGCCGCCGTCCTTCACATCGCAATAGCCCATCAGGCGCGTCTGGCGCCGAACCGCGTCGCCCAGATCGCGTGCGTTGCGGTCCTTGACGATGGCGCGGGCGAGCAATGGCGACAACGCCAGCGGGTGACCACGGTGCCCTTTGAAGCGCGGGACCAGAGCGTAGGCGAAGCCCTCGCGGGACTTGCTGCCCTTCTTGCCCGCGGCGCTCAGTGCCTCGCGCATCATCCCGCCGATCGCGCCCACGGTCTCGCCCTTGATCTTCGGGTGGTCGACCGGCAACACGAGCAGCGCATCGGGGCGCGAACGCAGCCCTTCGGCGAGCCCGACCTTGGCAGAGGACAGCATCCCGGCCTTCCACCCCGCGTTCACCGCGAAGCGCAGTTCGAGATCCTTGGCGCCATGTTGCTGCGCCTCGTGCAGATCCGCCGTGAGCGCCCCGGAGTCGACCAGGCGGACGAACTCCTCCTCGGATTCCTGCTGCACGCGCTTGGCGTCATGCCCGAGCACCACCACCACGACATCGCACGCCGCCCACAAGTGCCGAACCCCATGCGCGAGGAACGAGAGTCCCTTGTGCCGGGTCATCGCCTTGTTGCCGCCCATGCGCGTCCCCGCGCCAGCCGCCAGCAGCACCCCCACCATCATGATGTCGTCCTTTCCATGCCCAGCCCCTGCGGCTCGGCGACTTGGTCGTGCTGCTTGCGGTTCCTGGGCACCCAACCGCGTTCGGGTGTGCCGCCACGGCGGACGGCGATGAGTTCGGCGAGCACGCTGACCGCAATCTCCTCCGGCGTCTGCGCGCCGATCGAGAGTCCGAGCGGCGTGCGCATCCGGGCAATCTGTTCGTCCGTGAATCCACGCGCGCGCAGGCGCAATGCGAACTTCCTCTGCTTGGCGAGCGAGCCCACCATGCCCACGAACCGAAAGGGTTTCGCCAACAGCACCTGGATCAGTCGCTGATCGAGCGCGTGATCATGCGTGGTCACCACGACGAAGTCATCCGGGGTGCTCACGAGCGAGCGTGCATGGTCCTCGGGATCCTGGCAACGCAGGGCCGCGGTGGGGAACCGTGCCGGCTGCGCCCAGTCGGGTCGCGAGTCCACCACGGTCACCTGAAAACCCGTCCCTGCCGCCAGCGCCGCCATGGGTCGCGCCAGGTAGCCGGCGCCGTACACGAATAGTCTCGGCATGGCCTCGAGCACTTCCAGGTACACCACCATCTCGCCTCCGCAGCACATGCCCAACTCCTGAGTCAGGTGCTTCTTCACGGTACGCGCCACTTCGCCCGACTCCAACAGCGCGCGCCCCTCGCGCAGCGCTTCGTGCTCGATCGCGCCCCCGCCGATGGTGCCCACCGTCTCGCCGTCTGCCGCCAGCAGCATGTGCGCGCCGGCCTTCTGCGGCGTGAACCCGCGCGATTCCACCACGGTGAGCAGCACGAAGCGCCGGCCCTCCGCGCGCCACGCCGCAAGCGCCCCCCACACCTCGGCCTCGCGGGCGCTCGAGAACGCAGCCAACCCCGCGTCGGGGTGCGCGGGCGGGTCGGGGCGCTCGGCGTCCATGCTCAGGCTCCCGCGAACGCTGCGCGCAGCGCGCGCTTGACGAACACCGGCACCATCTCGTGCCGCCACTCGTGGTCGTACGGCACATTGGTGAGCGGGTGGCACTGCTTGTGCGCGACGGCCGCGATGCGCTCGAACAGTGCTTCGTTCGCGGCCTGCCCCGTGGCGAGTGCATCGAGTTGGCCGATCGTGCGCGGCTTGGCCCCCAACGCGCTGACCACGATCCGCAGCATCGCGATCTGGCCCCCCTCGCGCCGGCCGGCCACAGCCACCGACAGCATGGGAAAGTCGATCGCGCCGCGCGGCCGCAGTTTCTGGTACGCCATCTCGAGCCCGAACGAAGCCGCAGGCACCACGATGCGCGTGACCATCTCGCTGGGCAGCAGCACATTGTTGTGCACCCCATCGCCCACGAAGAAGTCCTCGACCGCGATGGTGCGGCGCGCGGCCTGGCTGGCGATCTCGACCTGAGCGCCCAGCGCGATCAGCATGGGCGCGACATCGGACGAATGCGCCGCGACGCAGCGTTTGCCCTGCGGCACCACATGACACACCAGCCCATCCTTCTTGAGGCAGAACCCCAGCGCCTCGCGCCAGAAGAAAGTCTGGTTGTAATAGGTGCACCGCGTGTCGAGGCAGAGATTGCCACCCAGCGTGCCCATATTGCGGATCTGCGGAGAGGCCACCAGCGACGCGGCGCGGGCCAGCGCGGGCAGCGATTCGCAGACGCGGGGCTGCTCCGCCAGTTCGCGCAGCGTGAGCGCCGGCCCCAGATGCAGGCCCGCCGCGTCCTCGCGCACGAAATGCAGGTCACGCACGCCGCCCAGGCTGACCACGCGCTTGGGCTCGTGCAGGCGGTGCTTCATGTTGGGCACCGCGTCGGTGCCGCCCGCCACCAACAGGCATTCGCCCGGATGCTCGGCGAGCAGGCCCAGCACTTCGTCGATCGACGCGGGCCGCAGCCACTGGTACAGCGGCAGGGTCAGCATGTCAGGCGCTCACCGCGTCGCGCCGCAATCCGCCCCGTGCGCGCTCCCACGCCGCGCGCGCATCGGTCGCGCGCAACAGGCGCAGCACCGAGGGCGGCGAGAACGGCAGCGCGTCACAGCGGATGCCCAACGCATCATGGATGGCGTTCGCGATGGCGGGCACGCTGGGATGCAAGGGGCCCTCGCCGGCTTCCTTGGCGCCATAGGGGCCCTCGGGGTCGACCGACTCGATGATCAGCGACTCCAACTCGGGCGTGTCGAGTGAAGTGGGCAGGCGATAGTCCAACAGCGAAGGTCCGTGGTGCAGGCCGTGCGGATGGCCCACGGCGGCGGGCTTGTAGGTGCCCGATTCCAGCATCGCCTCGGCGAATCCCATGTACGCGCTGCCTTCCATCTGGCCCTCGACCGCAACCGGGCTGAGCGCGCGACCACAGTCGTGCGCCACCCAGATCTTCTGCACACGCACGATGCCCGTCTCGGGATCGCAGTCCACTTCGGCGATGTGCGCCGTGAACGAATACGCGGGCGAGGCTCCGATCGTGCCGCCGCGGTAGTCCCCCCCCAGCTTGGGACTCTGGTACCAACCCACGGAGCCTAGCGTGCCGTGACGGGCCTCGGCGGCTTGGAACGCTTCCTTCACGCTCATCACGCAGCGTTCGGGATCGCTCGTGGCGCAGGCCACGCCGCCGGCCAGCACCACTTCGGTTCGGCCGCAGCCCCACAGGTGCGCGAGCGTCTCGGCGATCTTCTCGCGCAGGTGCCGCGCGGCGTCCAGACAGGCGTTACCCACCATGAAAGTCTCGCGGCTGGAATACGAACCCAGGTCCACGGGCGTCAGATCGGTGTCGGCGGCAACGACGCGCACATCGCGCAGCTCCAGCCCCAACTCCTCGCACACGATGTAGGCGAGCACCGAGTCCACGCCCTGACCGATGTCGGAGCAGCCCGAGAACACCGTGGCCCGACCCGAGCGGTCGAGTTTCAACTGGACCGCCGATTGCGGCATCTCGTTGGGGTAGATGCAATAGTTGGTGCCACTGATGTACATGCTGCCGGCCACGCCCACGCCGCGGCCATAGGGCAGCTTGCGGAACTTCTCCTTCCAATCCGCCGCGCGCTCGACGGCGTCCAGGCACTGCAGGAACCCGTTCGAGGTCACGCGCATGCCGTTGACCGTGTTCGTGTTCGAGCCGATGAAGTTGCGTCGGCGCACTTCGATCGGGTCCAGGCCGATCCGCTCCGACATCTTGTCGAGCTGGCATTCGAACGCGAAGCGCGGCTGCACCGACCCATGCCCGCGCTTGGGCCCGCAGCACGGCTTGTTCGTGAACACGCGCGTGGAATCGAACCGATACGCCGGCATGGCATAGGGCGCGGTGAGCAACTGCCCCGAATAGTAGGTGGTCACCAGCCCGAACGAACTGTACGCGCCGCCGTCGATCCACACGCGCGCATCGGTGCCGGTCAGCTTGCCCTCGCGCGTGATGCCGGTGCGATAGTGCATGCGCATGGGGTGGCGGCCGCGATGCGCGTAGAACACCTCTTCGCGCGTGTACAGAATCTTCACCGGGCGCCCGGTGATCATGCTGAGCTTGGCGGCGCAGAACTCCAGCGAGAACGCTTCGCTCTTGCCGCCGAACGCCCCGCCCACCACCGGCTGGATCACGCGCACGCGCTGCGTGGGCAGCCCCAGCACTTTGG
>JANLOU010000370.1:0-14715 GCA_031366735.1 Candidatus Eiseniibacteriota bacterium | reverse complement strand
CCCACCGGTTGGTCAGCCCGAGCCCGGCTCCACTATAATCGGATGCGTCCGTACCCACTCCCACGCGCGCGACCCCCGCGCGCCTGAACCCCCTTAAGGAGCCCGCATGTCGCAGTTCAGCGGCACCGACTTCTACGAGATCGACAGCCTCCTCAGCGAGGACGAGATCACCATTCGCAACAGCGTGCGAGCGTGGGTCGAGCAGAAGTTCCTCCCGCTGATCGAGGACGCCTACGACAACGCCTACTTCCCCACCGAAGTGATCCCTCAGGTGGCCGAGATGGGTCTGCTCGGCGCCACACTTCCCGAGAAGTACGGCTGCGCGGGCGTCTCCCCCACGGCCTACGGACTGGCCATGCAGGAACTGGAACGCGGCGACTCCGGCCTGCGCTCGTTCGTCTCGGTGCAGGGTGCGCTGTGCATGTACCCCATCTACGCGTATGGATCCGAGGAGCAGCGGCTGAGATGGCTGCCTCCCATGGCCAAGGGCGAGGTGATCGGCTGCTTCGGCCTGACCGAGCCAGACTTCGGCTCCGATCCGGGCGGCATGCTCACGCGCGCCGTCCGCACCGACGGGGGCTACATCCTGAACGGTGCCAAGATGTGGATCACCAACGGCACCGTCGCGGATGTCGCGATCGTCTGGGCCAAGCTGCACAACGAGGAGCGTGGCCGCGACGAGATCAAGGGCTTCCTGGTCGAGAAGGGCAGCAAGGGCTTCTCGGCTCCCGAACAGAAGCGCAAGCATTCGTTGCGCGCCTCGGTCACGAGCGAACTCATCCTGCAGGATGTGTTCGTGCCGCAGGCTAACCTGCTTCCCAATGTGGCCGGCCTGAAGGGGCCGCTGGGTTGCCTCTCGCAGGCGCGCTTCGGCATCGCGTTCGGCGTCGTCGGCGCCGCGATGGCCTGCTTCCACTCCGCGACCGAGTATTCCAAGACGCGCATCATGTTCGGTAAGCCGATCGCGTCGTACCAGTTGGTCCAACAGAAACTGGCGATCATGCTCACCGAGATCACCAAGGCGCAGCTGCTGTCCATCCAACTCGGTCGTATCAAGGAGCGCGGCACCGTCACGCCGGCGCAGATCTCGCTCGCCAAGCGCAACAACTGCGAGATTGCGTTGGCCACCGCACGCGAAGCCCGCGATATCCTGGGCGCCAACGGCATCACCTCCGAGTACCCGATCATGCGGCACATGTGCAATCTGGAATCGGTCTTCACCTACGAAGGCACGCACAACATCCACACGCTGGTCCTGGGGGAAGCGGTCACGGGAGTCGCAGCCTACCGCTGACCCCTCGAGCATCACCCGAGGCCCGAGAGCTAACCGCTCTCGGGCCTTTGCGTTATCGCCAGCAGGGTGCCGCTGCGCAGTTTCCTCCAGTCGGGTCGGGCCGGGGCCGATGACTACAGGGCAGTTGCGTCCACTTCGCCACGACCGAACCCAGGGAACGGACTCGCGTGCGCATTCCAGCGGCACTCTTCTTCATGCTCGTCTGCCTGACCACACCCGCGCCCGCGGGCGTGATCCGCGGCAGCGTCCGCGTTCCCCCGCTCGCGAACGAGAGCCATGCCTTCCAGCCCTACGCGGGCAAGGC
Organism: Candidatus Eiseniibacteriota bacterium; assembly: GCA_031366735.1. GTDB lineage: Bacteria > Eisenbacteria > RBG-16-71-46 > RBG-16-71-46 > RBG-16-71-46 > CAIXRL01. Next base: position 13,117 of record JANLOU010000370.1, on the reverse strand, counting down.
TTCGTCACTGCCGGGCCACGCGCGCACGGTGCGCGGACGCGTGACCGACGCAGTGCTCTCGATCGAAGCGCTGCCGGCGGATGTCGCGGCGGCGCTGCCCGAGCAACAGGGTCCCTTCCAACTCGCGCAGCGCGATCAGTCGTTCGTCCCGCGCGTGGTGTCGGTGGCGGTGGGCACACTGGTGGACTTCCCCAACCAGGACCCGATCTACCACAATGTCTTCAGCCTCTCCGCCCCGGCCCGCTTCGATCTGGGCAAGTACCCGCGCGGGCAGTCGCGACGCGTGCGCATGGCGAAGCCCGGCCTGGTGAAAGTCTTCTGCGACATCCATGCCGATATGGCCGCGTTCGTGTTGGTGTTGCCCAATCGCGCCTACACGCGTCCACGCGAGGACGGCACCTTCCAGTTGCCCGCGTTGCCCCCGGGCCGCTACACGCTGGCGTGGTGGCACCCGGATTTCGCCGGCGGCAAGCGCGAGATCACGGTGCCCGCGAACGGCGATGTCAACGCGGATGTGGGGTTCTGAGCATGCGCCTTCGCCTTGCACTGCGCTGGCAGATCCTGTTGCTCACGGCGGTCCCGCTCATCGCGCTGGCCGGCGCGAGTCTTTATCTGGTGGATCGCGGAGTCTCGGCGCGCACCGAGACCCAGTTGCGTGAAGACCTGCGCCGCGCAGCGACGGTGTTCGAGACGCTGCTCGCAGCTCGCGCCGAGGAACTCCAGACGGCAAGCGCGGTGATCGTGCGCGATCCCCGCTTCTTCGCGCTGCTCACGCTGCCGCACGGCCCCAGGGACCACGACTACCGGGCCACCATGGCCGGCGTGGCGCAGGACTTCCACCGCATCACGCACCCGGATGTATTCGAGGTCGCAGACGAACACGGCGCCATCGTGGCGTCGGTCGGCTCGGTCCCGCTGGACGCCAAGCCACGCACCCCGCTGCTGCAGGCTGCGCTCGCGGGGCGCGCCGAAAGCCGCGCCATCGCTCAGCACGGCACGCACCTCCTGCTCACGGCAACGCCCGTCATCGCGGATGGACGCGTGGTGGGCGCCCTGATCATGGGCACCGAGATCGGCGGCGCGCTCGCCAGCCATCTACGCGGCCTGACCACGAGTGAGGTCACCTTCCTCTCGGGTGGACTGGTCACACGCAGCACGCTGGATGAGACCGAGGACCGTGACGCGGCAATGCGCATGGCTGCACAAGCCGACCACTCGCACGGCGCGGCCCACGCAGCGCTCGGGCGTGAAGGCCGATGGATCGCCCTCGCCCGTCCACTTCCGCTCGCGGCCGAAGGCAGCCATCAGACCTATGTGCTACAACGCTCGTTCGAAGCCGAGACCGCATTCCTTCGGGCGGTGCGAACGCACCTGTTCGAGTTGGGGCTGCTCACGCTGCTCGTGGTGGCGCTGGCCTCCTCGTTCATCGCCCGGCACATCACCCGCCCCATCGTGCAACTGGTGCAGGCTGCCGAGGCGATGGAGCGCGGACGTTGGGATGCCCCGATCGATTGTTCCCGCACGGACGAAATCGGCTATCTGGCCAACCGATTCGATGCCATGCGCGTGCAACAGCGATCGTATGTGCAGAACCTGCAGGAAGTCTCGCGCGCCAAGAGCGAGTTCATCTCCATCGCCTCGCACGAGTTGCGAACGCCCATCGCAGTGATCCGTGGGTGGGAGGGCATGTTCCGAAGCGGGCACGTGTTGCCCCCCAGCGACCGGCTCACCCAGGGCCTCGATGCCATCGAACGGGCTTGCGGCACGCTGGAGCGCATTGCCGTTGACGCGACCCGCATGGCCGACTTCGGCCGCCGCAGCGCCGCACCCGAGACCACGCACGAGAGCGTTGCCGAGATCATCGAGGAGGCCATCCGGGAGGTGCACGCGCTGGCTCCCGATCGGCGCGTGGCAGTGGATCTCATCCTCCAACGGGGCGCCGAACGCGCGTGGGTGGACCGACCGCTCCTGCTGCAGGCCTTGCACGCACTCATCTCGAATGGGGTGCGCTTCACCTTGGACGGCGGGCAGGTCACGGTCGAGGCCCGCGCGCTGGGGGACATGCTCCTGCTCGAAGTGCAGGACAACGGTATCGGGCTATCCGCCGACACACGGCGTCGATTGCTCGACCCCACTTTCGTCTCGCACGAGGCCAAACATCACCGCACCGCGCATGGGCTGGAGTACAACATCCCCGGCCTGGGCTTCGGTCTGGCGCTGGCGGGCCGCGTCGCCGAAGCGCACGGAGGGCGGTTGCAATGGGATGGCGAGGAAGGCCGCGGCAGCCGATTCACGCTGGAGCTCCCCGCCGCATTGGCTACCGCACGCACGGAGGAAGCCGCATGAGACGGATTGCACGGGTGGCGATCATGGTGCTCGGCCTGATGGGCGGGAGTAATCCGGCCGCGGCTGAGGTCACGCTCCAGGCCCGCGGCCTGCTCGACCTGTGCCTTGCCGCGGGACGACAGGTGCATGATCGCAATCTCACGACCTTTGGCGATTCGAACTTCGATCCGTACCGGCTGCGATTGTTCCTCGATGCATCGGTCGCCGACGGGCTCGATGTGTATGTGCAGACTCTGCTCGCCGAGGGCAACGCGGGCGTGCAGGCCGACGGCGCCTATGCGATGTGGAGCCCGTGGCGCACACGCGACCTGCATCTCGAGGTGGGAAAACTACCGTGGCCGATCGGCACCTGGGCGCCGCGCAAGTATTCCGACAAGAACCCGCTCATCGGCGAACCACTCATGTACCAGCATCACACCTCGCTGCCCTGGAACCAGATTCCCGCCGGGGTCGATGAACTCGTGGGCTACGCGGGTCGTGGCCAGGCGGCGATCCAAGGCGGAAGCTGGGTCGGCATGCCCGTGGTGGACGACCGTTGGTGGGACGCGGGCGTGGTGGCGCTGGGTTCGGCGCATCGCGTCGAGTTCGCTGCGGGCGTCACGCAGGGCTCGCCCGGCTGGCCCGAACCCGGCACCGAGGACACTCCGGGCCAGAGCGTCCTTGGGCGATTGGGATTCGTGCCGACACCGGCGGTGCGCCTGGGTATCTCGGGCTCGTACGGACCGTGGATCCCGCGCTACTTCGAGGCGATGATCCCCGCGGGCAGCAAGCTCACCGACTTCCACGAGACGCTGGCCATGGCCGACCTCGAACTCGAGGCCGGGCGGGTGGAACTGCACGGCGAAGCCTTCACCAAATCGTGGGAGACGATCACCACCGGAACGCTGCGGGTACACGGCGGCTATCTGGAGACCCGCGTCGGGCTGGGTGCACTCACCTGGCTTGCTGCGCGGGCCGAGATCATGCGCTTCAGCGAAGTCACGCCGACCGTGGGGGCGGCGCGCGCATGGGACGACCCGCTCGAGCGCTACGAGATCGGGACCGGACTGCGCGCCACGCGCGATGTGCACCTGAAGCTCAGCGTGCAGCGGGATGTGATGCGCCCGCCCGGGCGGCCGATGGTGAATGCCGACGCAGTGGCGCTGGCTGCTTCGATCCGATTCTAGGCGGGCAGCTTCGCCTTCTCCCAATCCGAGCGCAGCAGGCTCATGATGATGGCGTCGTGGTACGCGCCATCCACGAATGTGTACTCGCGCAGCACGCCCTCGCGCTGGAAGCCCACGCGCGTATAGGCCCGGATACCTCGCTCATTGAAGTCATACACACTCAATGACAGGCGATTCAGGTTCAATCGCTCGAATGCGAGCTGCGCCATCAGGCGCGTGACCTCGGTGCCGTAGCCCTTGCCCCACTGGCGCTCATCGCCGATGGCCATGCCGAACTCGGCGCGTCGGTCCTTGGGATGAATCGCGTGCAGGCTCGCCGTGCCGATCAGCTGATCGTCCGCCTTGAGGCAGATGCCGAGCGAGAGATCCGTTGGGCTGTTGGCCGAGTTCTCGATGTAGGCCAACTCCATTGCCAGAGTGAACGGTCGGTACGCGAGCAGGTTGCGCGAGATCCCCGGGTTATTGATGAAGCCCTGGATGATCGGCGCATCCTCGCGATCCAACGGACGCAGGTAGAGCTTGTCCCCGATGAGATAGGGGTTCTTCATGGAGTCCTCCGCGGACGCGGCAAAAGTGAGGCGCGACCCTCTCACCTTGGATGGGGGCCGGCAAGCACGGGCGAGCGGGCAGACGCCGCCCAGCCTTGCCGGCGCCCGCCCTGCGTCGTAGCTTGGCTGGCATGTCACTCGCAACGCTGCGCAAGGAATATGGCAACAAGCCGCTGCTGGAATCGCGCGCACCCGCCAACCCCTTCGTGCTCTTCTCGCGGTGGATGGCCCTGGCCTGCGCCACCGATGGCATTCTCGAGCCCACCGCGATGTCGCTGGCAACGGTCGATGGGCGCGGGCGCCCTTCGGTGCGCTTCGTGCTGCTCAAGGGTGTCGATCCCGAGGGCTTCGTGTTCTACACGAACTTCCGCAGCCGCAAGGGTCGGGAACTGGAGAGCCAGCGCCATGCCGCGCTTGCGCTGTGGTGGGCGCCCTTGGAACGCCAGGTGCGCATCGAAGGCAAGGTCGCGTGCGTGAGTGATGCCGAGGCCGATGCCTACTTCGCGCAGCGCCCGCGTACGGCCCGGATCGGGGCATGGGCTTCGCCGCAGAGCCGAGTGATCGCCTCCCGGCAAGCGCTCGAGGCACGGCTCGCGCAAGCGACGCGTCGGTTCAAGGACCACGATGTCCCCCGGCCGGCCGCGTGGGGCGGCTATCGGGTGGTGCCGCGCGTGATCGAGTTCTGGCAGGGACGGTATTCGCGCCTGCATGACCGCCTGCGCTACACGCGCAAAGCTGAAAGCTGGGTGCGCGAGCGCCTCGCACCCTGATTCCTCGGAGATCCATGATGGCCAAGTCAGCCCGCCGTAAGACCGCCCAGTCCGATGCGCTCGCCATGCTGTGGCAGATCCCCGCCAACTCGCTTGGCTTCGCCTTGTTCTTCAAGCTGATCCTGGGTCAGCAAGGCGACGGCTTCTGGCCCTTTCTGGTCATCGCCGCGATCTTCTCGCTGGTCATCCAAGGCGGCGTGTGGCTGACGACCTGGGTGTTCATCCCCCGCCTCGCGCCACAGCTCTTCACCGATGACCGCAAGGCGATGCATGTGGCCGTCACCTATATCCTGGCCAGCCTTGGCTTCGCCTTGATCGCAGCGGTGATCATCCATTTCACGGTGGTGCCCGGGTTCCTTGGCAGTTCGCAGGCGATCATCCGCATCGCACTGTTCAGCACGGTGTTCGCCGCGCTGTTCGTGGGGTTGGCGATGGCCTTCAACTTCCACCGCCAGGCGATGGAGCGGGCCGGTTCAGAGCGCGAACTGGTATTGGCGCGACGCATCCAGGAGTCATTCCTGCTATCCGAGTTCCCGCAGAGCCCTCGCATCGAGATGCACGCCGTCAACCTGTCCTCCAAGGAAGTGAGTGGCGACTTCTATGATGTCGTCTCCCGCGGCGACGCCGGATTCCTGTTGGCCGTGGCCGATGTCTCGGGCAAGGGCGTGCCCGCGGCCCTCCTGTCCTCGATGCTGCAGGCTTCGCTCCGGACACAGGCACAGGGCGTTCGTTCGATGGCGGAGATCATGACGAACATCAATGCGCTCGTGTGCCAGCGCAGCATCACGGGTCAGTTCGCCACCTTCTTCCTGGCTGCCGTGGACGAACCCGAGATGCGCCTGCGCTACACGAACGCGGGGCACAACTTTCCCGTGCTGTTGCGCGCCAGCGGCGAACGGGTGCTGCTCGAACAAGGTGGACTGGTCGTGGGGATGATGGAGGGGATGCCGTATGAAGAAGCCTCGATCGACCTACGCCCCGGCGACCGCGTGCTGCTGTACACCGATGGAGTGAGTGAAGCCGCCGACCCGAGTGGTGAGATGTTCGGGGAGGATCGACTGTACGCGCTGCTCGACGCGCAGCCTGCGGACCTGCCCGCGCGTGAACTGGTGGACCGCGTGCTCAGCGGCTTGCGCACTTTTCTGGCGGGCGCCGAACCGGGCGACGACATCACGGTCATGGCCCTGCGAGTCCTCACACCCAGCCAGCCGCGCTCCTGACCATCCGTCGCCCCGCAGCGACCATTCATCGGGATGGGTGTTCCCTCGCCCGCTCGGATGTCGTTCTCTTCTCCCATGGACGACACCGCACGCGCTGCCCGCCCCCGCCGCACGCCAGGCAACTGGCTCTATGAACTCACGCTGCTCACCGGACTGTGGGCGCTTCCCTTCGCGTTGTTCTTCGGCACGCTGAACGGCGCCACGCCACGGATCTACCTCCTGTGCTACCAGATCTCGCTGGTGTTCTCGTTCATGATCCGGCTGTCGCTGTTGTGCGTGGAGACCTTCCTGGTCCCGCGCCTGCGCGGGCCGGGGCGCGCCGAGGCCACGCATTGGGCCACTGAGGGCGCCGCGTACATGGCGGCTTCGATCGTGGCCTCGTACGCCGCCGCCTTCCTGGTGGATGCATTCGTCGAGAAGGACTTCCTCGATAGTCCCCGCTCGTATGTGGTCTCGGGACTTTTCACGCTGTTGTTCTCCACTCTCTTCGGTGGCATCGCCTACGCCCGCGTGTTCTACCGTCAGGCCCTCGACCGCGCGGCGCAGGTCGAGCGCATCCGGGCCGAACTCGCACGAGCCGAGCTGCGAGCGCTGCGTGCGCAGATCAATCCGCACTTCCTGTTCAATACGCTCAACACCATCGCGGCGTTGATCGCCGAGAACCCGCGCGCCGCCGAGGATGTGGTGACGCGCCTGGCCGAGGTGTTCCGTTACGCGCTCACCTCGGCGCAGCGCGAGCACTCGCGGCTGGGCGATGAACTGGAGTTCCTGCGCGCCTATCTGGAGATCGAGCGCTCACGCATGGGTGAGCGACTGACGCTCGTGGAGCGGATCGAGCCGGGACTCGAAGCCCTGCCCGTGCCGAGCCTGTTGCTGCAACCGTTGGTCGAGAACGCGGTTCGCTACGCCGTCGCGGGACGCCCCGACGGCGGGACCATCACGCTCGCAGCGCACCGGGACGGCGAGTCGCTGGTGATCGAGATCGCCGACGACGGCCCCGGCTTCATGGTTGGCACAGCGCCCAAGGGCCACGGCGTCGGACTGGAATCCGTGCGCGAGCGACTGCGCCTTGCGGGGCCCGGGCACGCGTTCGAGATCGAGTCGAGCCCCGAGCACGGCACGCGCGCACGCCTCACGCTACCCACACAACCCGCTTCCCATCGACCTGTCACTCCCGTCCCATCGGAGGTCCTGAAATGCGACGACTGATTCCCATGCTCGGACTTGTCACGAGTATCGCGTTGAGCGCGCACGCGGCCGAGCCACCCGCCTCCACGCCAGCGCTCACCGCGGCCAAGCAACAACTCCAGGCCGGCGTGAGTGCGTCCCAGATCGACGCGATACTCCAAGCGCGTGCCGCCTTCGCTGCGCTGCAACAACAGGCCCCCAAGGACGCGCGCATCGCGTGCTGGATCGCGGTGGCGTCGTGGCGCGCCGTGCCGATGCTGCAGACGAGCGACCCGGCGCAGGCGAAGCGCGTCTGCAAGGACGGCATCGCGGCGGCCGATCGCGCCATCACCCTCGACCCCCGGCTGGCGGATGCCGTGGCGATCAAGGCGGGACTGCAAGGGCTATCGCTCAGCTTCAATCCCAGCATGGCCATGACCCTGGGGCCCGAGATGGAGGAGAGCTATGGGCGCGCCGAGGGCATGGATGCCACGAATCCGCGCGTGTGGCTGCTCAAGGCGATGAACACCATGCACAAACCCGAGTTCGTGGGCGGCGGGCCCAAGCGCGCCATGCCGCAGTTCGAGCGGGCCATCGCGCTGTTCGCCGCGCCACCGTCCGCCGACCCGGATGCGTTGGATTGGGGCCGGGCCGATGCCGAGCTCTGGGCCGGACGCTGCCGGTTGAAGCTGGGCGAGCCGCAACTGGCGAAGGCCCACTACGAGCGAGCACTGGCAATCGATCCCGACAATGTCTGGGTGAGCAAGGTGCTGCTGCCCGCGGCCGAGAAGGAGCGGGCCGGGAAAGCCGCCAAGTGATCGCTCGCGCCCACCTGCTGCTCGCGCTGGGCCTGCTCGCGCTCGCCGGCCCGGCCGCAGCCGCGCGCGTGACCGGCGTGGTGCACGACGGCGACGGCAAGCCGGTCGAGTACGCGAACATCTCGGCGCCCGCGCAGAAGCGTGGCGCCGTGACCGACCATGAAGGCCGCTTCACGCTCGAGTTGACCGACGGCACCACGGTGCTCGAAGTGACGCAGATGGGCTACCAGCGCGCGCGGCTCACGCTGGTGGTGCGCGAGGGCCTCGCGCCCCTTCGCGTGCAGCTCGTGGACGAGCCCGTGCCGGTGGCAGAGGTGACGGTCGCCGCCTCCTCGTTCGGCAAGAGCGGTAAGAGCGAAGGCGCCGTGGTGCGGCGGATGGATGTGTACATGACGCCCGGCGGCGCGGCCGACATCTTCCAGTCGCTGCGCGCGCTGCCGGGCATCAACGCGCCCAACGAGGGCGCAGCGCTGTTCGTGCGCGGCGGGGATCCGCGCGAGACGCAGATCCGTCTGGACGGCGCCACCATTGGGCATCCGTACCACTACGAGAGCGCGTCGGGCGGGCTGTTCAGCATCCTCGACACTTACATGCTCAAGAGCGCGTTCTTCTCGAGCGGCGGCTTCACCGCCAAGTACGGCGGCGCGCTCTCGGGCGTGCTCGACATCGAGACGCAGGATCCCATGAACCTGCGCACGGTCGGTGTGGGTGGGAACCTCGCCTCGGGCGCCCTCAACACCACCTGGGCTCTGGTCCCGGACAAGCTGTCGTTCATCACCAGCGTCGGCCAGAGTTGGCCCGGGCTGCTGTTCAAGCTCTACGGTTCGTCCAGTGAGTACGAGGAGACGCCGCAGAGCTCGCAGATCGCCGACAAGCTGCTCTACCGGTACTCCCCGACGGGCCGGCTCTCGCTCCTGCACCTGGGCTCGACCGAGCACCTAGCGGTCAAGACCAACCGGCTCAACATCGCCGACACCTATCGCTCGCGCGCGAACAATGGGTTCCTGTCGCTGCAGTGGTCCGATGTGGCATTCCAGAGTGTCAGCCTGCGCGGCAATGTCTCGGGGCAGCGCTATCGCGACGCGTGGGACTTCAGCAGCTTCGGCCAGACCTTCATCGAGGAGGAAGCGCGGGCGAACCTGGATGGCATCTGGCACGCCGGCACGCGGCACGAGATCGGCTTCGGCGCAGCGCAGGTCTCGCGCCGTTCGCGCGACTCGGGGCTCGCGGCCGCCGACAGCACCGACCTGGGTCAAGGGGCGCCCACGCGAACGCTCGCAACGGACGCGCGCGTGCACGAGCCGAGCGTGTATCTGGAGGACAAGCTGCGCGTGGTGGGCCCGCTCTACGCCACGCTCGGCCTGCGCGCCGAGCGTGAATCCAACGCGCAGCGCTGGCTCGCCGACCCGCGTGCCGCGCTGGCGTGGCGCGTGGACGACCACCAGACGCTGCGGGTCGCCACGGGGCGCTACCACCAGGGCCCCGACCCCAAGTATCTGGACCCCGTCTATGGCAACCCTGAGCTGGGTTCCTCCCGTGCGGACCATGTGATCGCGGGCTACGAATGGAAGTCCGAGCGCGGCAATGTCCGCGTGGAAGGCTATCGCAAGGAATACCGCGCGCTCACCACGAACGACTCCACGCTGTTCTATGCCAGCCGCGGCGCTGGCTACGCGCGCGGCATGGATGTGTTCGTGCAGGGCGCGTACCGCTGGCTGAATGGTTGGGTCTCGTACGGCTATCTGGACTCCAAGCGGCGTGAGCTGGACGATCCGCGCGAGCTGCCGTCGGCCTATGGAGTCCGGCATTCGCTCACCCTGGTGAGTCAGTACCAGATCTCCTCGCGTTGGAGCACGGGATTGCGCTACTCGCACACGAGCGGCCGCCCGTTCACGCCCGTCGTGGACCGCGCTTACGATGCCACCCGGCAACTGTGGCGCCCGGTCTACGGCGAGCACCGATCGGACGAGATGCCGCAGTACCAGCGGCTCGACCTGCGCGTGACGCGATTGTTCTCGCTCCCCGCGGGGCTGAGCCTGCCCGCCAGCAATGTGTGCGTCGCGTATGTCGAGGCCATGAATCTGCTGGGCACCGCCAATGTGCTCGAATATGTCTATAACAGCGACTATTCGCAGCGCTACGATCGCCTGTCCTACTTCAGTCGCCGGTTGCTCGTGGCGGGCTTCGGCCTGTCGTGGTAGAACCCGGCGCATGAGCGAATCCCCGTTGCGCATGGTTCTGGTGGACGACGAGCCACTCGCCCGCGCCCGAGCCCGTCGCCTGTTGCTCGACCTACCCGGCGTGATCGTGGTGGGTGAAGCGGCCTCGGTGGATGAAGCCCAGCCGCTGATCGAAGCATTGCGCCCCGATTGCATCCTGCTCGATGTGCAGATGCCGGGCGAGGACGGCTTTGCGCTATTGGCGAAGCTGACGCACCGCCCCGCGGTCGTGTTCGCGACCGCGTATGACCAGTACGCAGTGCAGGCGTTCGAGGAGAACGCAGTGGACTACCTGCTCAAACCATTCCGGGCCGAACGCCTCGCGGCTGCCATCGAGCGCGTGCGGCACGAACGGCAACGCCCCGAGGAGTTGTCCAAGCGACTCCAGACCCTGCTCGCCTCAGTCGGTCACGCGCCCCAGAGCGATCGGCTCGATCGCTTCACGGTGCGCCTCGGGGCCAAGCAGTTGATCGTGCGCTCCCCCGATGTCCTGTGGTTCGGCGCCGAGGACAAACTGGTGTTCGCTGCGGTCGAGGGGGACCGCCATTGGATCGACTTCACGCTGGACGAACTCGAACGCCGCTTGGAGCCCGCTCGGTTCCTGCGCGTGCATCGCTCGGCGATCGTGAATCTCGATCGTGCGGCGGCGCTGCGCCCCGCGTTCGCCGGAACCTATCGGCTCCAGTTGAACGACGCCGCACGCACCGAGGTGCCCGTGAGCCGCGCGCGCGCACGCTTGCTGCGCGACCGCCTGGGGGGCTGAGCCGAGCGCCCGCGCGTTCGGCCGGCGAGCCGCAACTCCTTGACCCGGCTGGGAGCACAAGGGTACAAAGCTCGCACCACTCTGCCATCCGGCCTGCGGGCCGGGTCCTGGACGCCATCTGAGGGAGCCCACGCATGCCGCCGCTCCGCAGCCACGGTTTCAACCGTCGCGGAATCGCCAACTGGTTGGTGCTCGGCTCCACCTACGCGGCCATGTACATGGCGCGCTACAACATCTCGCTCGCGAACAAGTCGCTCTCCGATGAGTACGGCTGGAGCAAGACCCAGATCGGCGCCATCATCTCGACCGCGACGCTGGTGTACGGCATCTCGGCCATGTTCAACGGCCCCATCGCCGACCGGATCGGCGGTCGCAAGGCCATGCTGATCGGCGCGACGGGCGCGTTCGTGTTCAACACGCTGTTCGGTCTGGGCGCATACATGGGATTCCTGGGCACGGGCACGCTGCTGCTGGGCTTCCTCGCCACCGCGTGGACCCTGAACATGTACTTCCAGTCCTACAGCGCGCTGGCGTTGATCAAGGTGAACTCCGCCTGGTTCCATGTGACCGAGCGCGGCGGGTTCTCGGCCATCTTCGGCTCGATGATCCAGAGCGGCCGCGCGGGGGTGTACGCCCTGCTCGGCGCCGCTGCCGTGGTCGCCCTGCCGTGGCAATGGAAGTTCTTCCTGCCCGCGATGATCGTGGCCGTCATGACGGTGGTGCTGTTCCTGGTGGTCAAGGACTCGCCCAAGGACGCCGGCATGGACGACTTCGACCCCGAGGACGCCTCGAGCGGCGACACCGAGAAGATCACCTTCCGCTATGTGGCGCGCAAGGTGTTCACTAATCCCATTGCGATCACCATCGCCATCGCCGAGTTCTGCACCGGGCTGGTGCGCCAGGGATTCGAGCAGTGGTTCCCGCGTTACATGCAGGAAGTGCAACATCTGCAGCTCGACAATCCGATCTTCAAGAAGAACGCCATGGCCGTGGTGCTGGCAGGAATCGCGGGCGCGTTCGTGGCCGGATTCATGTCGGACCTGCTGTTCAAGAACCGCCGCGCGCCGGTCGCGTTCATCGGCTATACGCTGCAATGCATCTGCCTCGCTGTGGTCTGGAAAGCACCCAGTCTCGACTTGGTGATCGCGGCATTCGTGGTGAACTCGCTCGCCATCTCGATGGTGCACTCGATGCTCTCGGGCACCGCCTCCATGGACTTCGGTGGCAAACGCGCCGCCGCCACCGCGGCCGGCATGTTCGACGGCATGCAGTATGTGGGCGGCTCGTTCGTGGGCGTGGGCATGGGGTTCCTGCTCGACACCTACGGCTGGGGCGCGTGGGGCCCGAGCATGATCGGGTTCTCGGCGCTGGGCGCGATCCTCATGCTGACGATTTTCAACGCGACGCCCAAGCGGAGCGCGGCAGGCGGGCATTGAGAGCGCTGCATCCCGTTGGATAGCTGTTAGTCTGCAACTCGTTCACGCGCTGCAACCACCACCCGAACGTCAGGCGGTAGGCCATGGGCGACAAGTCCCCGAAGTCCAAGGAACGCGAGAAGAAGCAGCAGGCGTCCGAGAAGAACCAGAAGCAAGCGGCGGCGTATACCAAGGCGCATCCGGCCGCGCCGGTGCCCGGCAAGAAGGGCAACAAGTAGTCGCTCGTCCATCCCGGTGGAGCGCGGGCGGGCCTTTGCGGGCCCGCCATGCGCGCAGGCCGCGAGCGCAGTAGGTTCAGGACGATCCAGCTCGCCTTGCAGTCGCCCTCGACTACGAGTCGTCTCGTGCCCGGCAGCATCCAGCCGGGTCCGAACTTCGGGTTCAGATGGATATCGAGCTCGTCGGCTCCACGATACCGTCGTCGTTCCCCGAGGGCGCGAATTCGCTTGACGCCTTCTGGGGGCGCGCCCACCCCGAGTCGCCGGCTCCGCTTTGGATTGCGGGGCAGCGCACGGCGCCGGGGTGCGCGTGGCCCCGCGAGCGGCGCATCGCGAAAGCTCTCGCGCTGGCTTGCGTTCCGCGCTCATTCGGGCTGCACGAGCGTCGCGAATGGCCATGATATGAAGTACGCGTGCCCCCGGCCCCCGCGACCCGCCCCCGCGGA
>JANLOU010000109.1:0-5660 GCA_031366735.1 Candidatus Eiseniibacteriota bacterium | reverse complement strand
CCGAGCCGCTCCTCGGCGATGAGCAACATCGTTTCCTTCCAGGTGGTGGGCTGTGACGATGGGCTTACGGGCGGTGAGCCTCCGGGAGGAGGGTTCTCCTCGGAGCGCACGACGGGCATGAACCGCCTCGGCCAAGACGGCGGCGGGCAGGAGGGCGACTACGAGAACTCGCTGCTGCCTGGCGTGGTGCCGGGGCTCATGCGCACCGACCTCATGCCGCTGCAGAATGTTCCTGCATCAGTTGGGGGTGGCTACCGCCTCCGCCTCCGCCGTGGTCACCACGGGGGCTCGACGCTGTCAGATGTGCGGCTCGTTGCACTCGATTCGGCCGAGGAGGGCTGCTGGGTCGCTGAGGACGGTTCGTTCCTCGCCGGCGCGCATGCCGCCGCGACCGCGGTGAGCAGCTCGGCTGCGGGGGATGTGCTCGCGGCACTGGGTGACGATGCTCATCCGCACACGACGGGGGTTGGCGACACACTAGTCGTCACACTACCAACCGCCGCGGGCAGCGACGGCATGTGGCTGCGGACGATGGGTTCGCCCGCGCTGGGTATAGGTGGAGACTACGGTCTGCTGGTCCAGTCGCTCGGCCCAGAGGGCCAGTGGACCACCATGCAGCATGTCCGCCCTCGTCGTCGTTACAGCGACGCGGTCGTGCGCGGGCTCGCGGGCGCGCAGGTACGTCTCATCGTGCTGGGCCAGACGGCCATCAGTGGGCTCGGTCGTGTGGTCTCGGCCGCTGCGCCGAGCATTCACGAGGCGACCGCGGTGTCGGCGGAGCACAGTCGGATCGGTGCGTTGACTGCGTCGGAAATCCCCGGTGTGGTGCTCGCGGCGGATGAGTCGATGAGTGTGCTCACCTCCTCGCTGCCCGAACCTGCCGAGGGCACCACGCGGCGTTGGTATATGCGCGTCACCGGCGAGCACGATGCGGAGACGGGGTCCTCGACCCGCGCCTCGCAGGGCCAGGACGAGGATGGCGCGATGCTGAGGTTTGCGATCCAGTCCATCCGCCCGAACCCCTCGCATGGTCGTATAACGCTCGAGTTCACCATGCCCCGTGCAGGCGCCGTGAAGCTCGAGGCGTTCGATCTGATCGGGCGGCGCGTGGCATCGTATGTTCACGAGGTCACCCGGCCCGGCCGGCACGAACTTGCGTGGGAAGCGAAGGGCCGGGATGGGCGGAGTCTTTCGCCCGGGACGTACATCGTTCGGCTCTCGCACGCGGGCGCCAAGGTCGAGCGCAAGGTGCTGGTCATGCCCTGAGCAGTTGCACCCACGAGGCAAATCGAATCCCAGCCACTCGACCCCGGGGTCCCTCACTCCGGGGTCGAGCCTTGCTCGGGTATGATGTCCGTGACTCTTTGCATGCGCACGCGGCCATATCACGAGGACCCATGATCAACACCGACGAGCCACTTCAGCCCGCACCTTCAGCCAGCCTCTGGGGCAAGAAGGCTTCGCGCATCTTCCTGATCATCGGGTTGTTGACGGTGGCGCTCACGATCTACGAGGTGTTCTCGGGTCGATCCGGCGTGGGCTCGCTCGTCGCCGGCATCCTGAGCGCGCCGTGGTCGGTGCTGCTCGCGCCGCTCGCGCGGGCGCTGCAGGGACGCGTGCCGGATGATGCGCTGCGTGTGATCGGATTGTTGTTGGCACTTGGCTGCGTGCTGCTCAACTCGCGGATCGTGTACGGCATCGCCGCGCGCATGGAGCGCGATGTGCGCGCGCTGGCCGCCGAGCGTCGCTCACCGCCTCCGCCCTCGGATCCTGCTTGAGTCGCACTGCGGGCGACGGGCTGCTCGAGATCCATATCCGCACGGGCCATCCGGATTTCCTCGACCTGCCCTGGGGCGTGCCGCTCGCGGGCTGGAACGAGGTGTGCACTCGACTGGTCGAACTGCAGCGCGGTATCTCGCGCCACGAAGTGCGGTTCGTGAGCTACAAGCACGCGGTCTACGCGGTGAAGGAACTGGCGGACGGTATGGCCGAGCGCGAGCACGACCTGCTCGTGCGCATGGAGGGGCGCGACCTGCCCTCGGTGGTACCGGTCGGTCACGCGCGGGTGCAACGGGCGGGGGATCTGGGAAGCGTGCTCATCACACGCTTCCTGGATGCCTCGTTGCCGTACCGCCTGCTGTTCCAGAATCCTGGCCTCGAGCGCTACCGCGAGCGCTTGATCGACGCCATGGCGGGCCTGATCGTGCGACTGCATCTGGCCGGCGTGTACTGGGGCGACTGCTCGTTGTCGAACACGCTGTTCCGTCGCGACGCGGGCGAGCTGGGCGCCTACTTCGTGGACGCCGAGACGAGCGAGATGCACGAGACGCTCTCCGCTGGCCAACGGCGTCAGGACCTGCTCATCCTGGAGGAGAATGTGGCGGGCGAGCTGGCCGATCTGGCCGCGTTCGCACAGGTGCCGCATGCGCTGGCGGGGGACGGCACGGGCGAGCGCATTGTCGAGCGCTACGAAGCGCTCTGGGGCGAGGTGCGGCGGGAAGTGGTCGTGGCGCAGGGTGAGTCGTGGCGCATTCAAGAGCGCGTGCGTGCCCTGAACGCGCTGGGCTTCTCGGTGGGCGAGATCGAGCTGGTCGCAACCGGCGAGGGCGACCGCCTGCGTATGCGCACGCTGGTCACGGACCGCGAGTACCACCGCCACCGGCTGCACGACCTGACCGGCCTGGTGGCCCTGGAGAAGCAGGCCGAGCTCATGCTCAACGAGATCCGCGAGCTGCAGGCCGGGCTGGCGCGCGAGCTGGACCGCAGCGTGCCCCTATCTGTGGCTGCATTCCGTTGGCAGACGGAGCGTTACGAGCCAACCGTGCAGCGCCTGGAGGCCCTGGTCGGGCGGGCGGGTGACCCCTCCGAACTGTACTGTCAGGTGCTGGAGCACAAATGGTTCCTGTCGGAGCGGGCCCAGAAGGATGTGGGGCTCGAAGTGGCGGTTGCCGACTACGAACGCCGCTTTGCGCCCGGTATTGCCTAACTTCCCTGAATCCATTACCTTGCGATTGGACTCTAACCTTTACGTAAGGGTATGACTGCCAACTCCGCTGTGCTCCGCACCGACTCCGGCTCGCACAAGGAACTGTTGCGCGTCGGGGATCTGGCAAGAGTCACGGGCAAGACCGTCCGAGCCATCCATCTGTATGAGGAGCTCGGGCTGCTCCAGCCCGCGACTCGGTCGTCCGGTGGGTTCCGGCTGTACGAACCGGCTGCGGCCGAACGCGTGCGCTGGATCGATCTGTTGCATGGGCTTGGGTTCTCGCTGCAAGAAATGCGCGAGGTGCTGCTCAAGTGGTGGAGCACCGAGCGTGGCACCGAGGCCATGGCCGAGCTGCATGAGTTGTTCACGCGCAAGCTGGACGAGACGCGCGACGCCATGCGACGGCATCAGGAGTTGGAACGCGAGCTGATCGAGGGTCTCGCGTATCTGGAGACCTGCCGGGATTGCGCATCGCAGAGTTCCGTGCGGACTTGTGTGCATTGCAAAGAGGACCACGGCGTCGTCGGTTCACCGGCGCTCGTCGCGGGCCTGAAGACTTCGGCCGAACCGGCTCGCCGGTTGGCCAAGCCCGCCATCGTGCGGGTCGAGGACATCACCAAAGGAGCATCACGATGATCGCACTCACTCCCACCGCTGCGGACAAGGTGAGGCAGTTGCTCACGGGTCGCGGCACGCCCGAGATCGGGCTGCGCATCGGTGTGCGCGGCGGCGGTTGCTCAGGCAACTCGTATTACATGGAGTTCTGCGAAGCGCTGACGCCGGGCGACGAGATCGTCGAATCCAACGGCGTCAAGCTGTTCGTGGACCTCAAGAGCCTGGTGTTGCTGGGCGGCACCGAGATCGATTATGTCGAGGGCCTGATGGGCGCTGGGTTCAAGTTCAACAACCCGAATGTGAAGCACAACTGCGCCTGCGGCGAGAGTTTCTCAGCTTAACGACTGACCTTACGCGCGAACCATCGCGGCGCCAGCGGGCGCTCCGGTGCGATGCCGAATACACACGGCCGGTGAAGCGAGCGGCCCAGAAGGAAGCATACGATGAGCCAGACCCCGGACCTGTTGGTCAAAGACCTGCATGTGAGTGTGGAAGGCAAGGAGATCCTCAAGGGTCTCTCACTCGAGATCAACAAGGGTGAGGTGCACGCTTTGATGGGACCGAACGGCTCGGGCAAGAGCACGTTCGCCAACACGCTCATGGGCCACGCCAAGTACGAAGTGACTTCGGGCGACATCCTGTTCAAGGGCCAGAGCATCCTTGAGATGGAGACCGACGAACGCGCGCGCGCGGGGCTGTTCATGGCGTTCCAGTATCCCGTCGCCATCCCCGGCCTGACCTTCGCGTCGTTCCTGCGCGCGGCGATCAATGCGCGTATCGCTCCCTCGCTCGGCGAGGACGGCAAGGCGCCGACCAAGAAGGGCATTCCGCCCAAGGAGTTCCGCGACCAGATGCGCCAGAAGATGGCCATGCTCAAGATGGACGAGAAGATGGCCATGCGTTACCTGAACGACGGCTTCTCGGGCGGCGAGAAGAAGCGCGGGGAAATCCTTCAGCTGGCCATGCTCAAGCCGGAGATCGCAATCATGGACGAGACCGACTCGGGCCTGGATATCGACGCCTTGCGCGTGGTGTCCGAAGGCGTGAACGCGTTGGCGGGCCCGGATCTGGGCGTGCTGGTGATCACGCACTACAACCGCATCCTCGACTACATCAAGCCGTCGAAGGTGCATGTCATGAAGGACGGCCGGATCGCCCTGAGCGGTGGCCCGGAGCTCGCGCTCGAACTCGAGGCGAAGGGTTACGACTGGGTTGGCGAGGAGGTGGGCGCCTGATGAGCATGACTCCTGATACCGACATCCGCGAAGGCTATACCGAGAAGTACGGGTTCCACGACGCAGAGCAGAGCGTGTTCAAGTCCCGCAAGGGGCTCGACAAAGAGATCGTGGCGCAGATCTCGGCCCTGAAGGGCGAGCCGGCCTGGATGACCGAGTACCGGCTCAAGGCCTACGACATCTTCGAGAAGAAGCCCATGCCCATGTGGGGCGGGGATATCAACGCCATCGACTTCCAGGACATCTACTACTACGTCAAGCCCACGAGCGAAGAAGCCCGGTCCTGGGACGATGTGCCCGCGGACATGAAGCGCACCTTCGACAAGTTGGGCATTCCCGAGGCCGAGCAGAAGTTCTTGTCGGGCGTAGGCGCGCAATATGACTCCGAGGTCGTGTACCACAAGATCCAGGAGTCGCTCGAGAAGCAGGGCGTCATCTTCAAGTCGACCGACCATGCGCTCAAAGAGCATCCGGAGATGTTCAAGCAGTACTTCGGCACGGTCATCCCATCCTCGGATAACAAGCTGGCCGCGCTGAACAGCGCGGTGTGGTCGGGTGGTTCGTTCATCTATGTCCCCAAGGGTGTGAAGGTGGATGTGCCGCTGCAGGCGTACTTCCGCATCAACACCCAGGACATGGGACAGTTCGAGCGCACACTGATCATCGTCGATGAGGACGCCTATGTGCACTATGTCGAGGGCTGCACGGCGCCGACTTACTCGAGCGATTCGCTGCACTCGGCCGTGGTCGAGATCATCGTGAAGAAGGGCGGCCGTTGCCGCTACACGACGATCCAGAACTGGTCGAACAATGTCTACAACCTG
>JANLOU010000310.1:0-2755 GCA_031366735.1 Candidatus Eiseniibacteriota bacterium | reverse complement strand
GGCAGATCCTGCGGCGCGACAATCAAGGTGAGACACAGCGACAATCAAGGTGAGACTGCGCCGGGGTGGACGGACGAAGGGAGGGCTTAAGCCCGACCGGAGGCCGTCCACCCCGGCGGCGTTTTTTCAAAACTCGTCTGGCGGTTGCGAGCGACCGGGTGAAGCTGCTGATTCGTCTCAATGTTCGAGGGATCAGCATTTGCCCGGCCTCCACATCACCGACCACCAGATGAGGCTGTACATGAGTTTCCGACCAACCACTGACACTGTCGACATCGCAGCTGCCAAAGCCGGCGTCTCGCGGGCGACCGGCTACCGGATCGAGGGCGATCCGCGCTTGCCGTCGCAGAAGAAGGCACCGCGCGGCCGGCGGCGGCCCGACCCGCTCGTTGATATCTGGGACAGCGAGATCCTGCCGATCCTAAAGGCCAGCCCCGGGATCCGGGCGATCGCCGTGGTGGGCGAGATCCGCCGGCGCCGTCCCGAGATCAGCCCTGGCATCCGGCGCACGCTGGAGCGGCGCATCCGGACATGGCGGGCACTCGAAGGCCCCGAGCATGACGTGATCTTCCGGCAAGAGCATCCGCCCGGCCGCATGGGGCTCTCGGACTTCACCGACACCCGTGTGCTCGGTGTCACTGTGGCGGGTGTCGTGCTGGAGCATCGGCTCTACCACTTTCGCCTCGCCTTTTCCGGCTTCGTGCATGCGCACGTGGTTCTCGGCGGCGAGAGCTTCGTTGCGCTGGCCGAGGGGCTGCAGAATGCCCTATGGGCGCTCGGCGGCGTTCCCCAGGAGCACCGTAGTGACAGCCTGTCGGCGGCATTCCGCAATCTGGACGCAGCTGCCCAGGAGGATCTGACGCAGCGCTACCAGGGGCTCATGCGCCATTACGAGATGACGCCCTCGCGCAACAATCCGGGCGTCGCGCATGAGAACGGGTCGATCGAAAGCCCACACGGCCATCTGAAGAAGGCGCTGGAGGACGCACTGCTGTTGCGCGGCGCCAGGGACTTCGACGATCTCGATGCCTACCGCCGCTTCGTTGACGAGATCATCGGGCGGCAGAATGCGCATAACCGCAAGCGGATCGAGCTGGAACGGCCGCACCTCGCCGAGCTCCCAAAGCGCCGGACGGCGGACTTCGAGGAAAAGGTCGTCACAGTGACCTCCAGTGGCGGCTTCATTCTGCGCCGGGTGTTCTACACCGCGCCGTCACGGTTGATCGGCCATCGTCTGCGGGTCCACCTCTACGACGACCGGCTCGATTGCTTCCTGGGCTCGACGCCGATGATGAGCTTGGCGCGCGGCAGGCAGCCGTCTCCCGACAAAGGCGGCCACGTCGTGGATTATCGGCACGTTATCCATGCGCTGCGCAAAAAACCGATGGCGCTGCTCAACCTGGTCTATCGCGACCAGTTGTTCCCGCGCCCGGCCTACAAGCGTGCCTTCGAGGCGTTGTGCGCCGAGGTCGGCGATAGGCGTGCGTGCAAGGTGACGGTCGAGTTGTTGGCGCTGGCGCACGATCGCACGTGCGAGGCCGAACTGGCTGAGATCATCAATGCCGATCTCGATGCCAGCCGGTTGCCCGACATCGACCTGCTGCGAGCGCGGTTCGGACCAGCGCCGGGTGAGCTACCAGTGGTCTCGGTGGATCTCGTGGCGCTCAGCGCCTACGACGAACTGGCGGCGATCTACACCGTCGCACCAATCTCCTGCTTGGTCGTGTCGGAGACGCGCGGCATGGAGGTCGCGGTATGACCAGCAAAACCACGGTCGTGTCGGAGGCGCGCTTACAGCACGACGCCGCCCGCGTCGAACTGCTGCTCAACGAGCTGCGCCTGCCCGGCATCAAGCTGATGTGGGCCAAGCTGGCCGAGCAATCCGACAAGGAAGGTTGGCCGGCGGCCCGCTTCCTGGCGGCGCTGGCCGAGCACGAGATGGTCGACCGCGGTCGGCGCCGGATGGAGCGGCATCTGACCGAAGCACGATTACCGGCCGGAAAGACGCTCGCCACGTTCGACTTCGAGAGCGTGCCGATGGTCTCCAAGGCACAGGTGATGGCATTGTCGTCGGGCGACGCGTGGCTAGCCAAGGGCGCCAACATCCTGCTGTTCGGCCCACCCGGCGGCGGCAAGAGCCATCTGTCGGCAGCACTCGGGCTCGCCCTCATCGAGAATGGCAGGCGCGTGTTCTTCACCCGCACCACCGACCTCGTGCAGCGGCTGCAGATCGCGCGGCGCGAGCTGACCTTGGAAAGTGCCATCACCAAGCTCGACCGCTACGATCTGCTGATCCTGGACGACCTCGCCTACGTCACCAAGGATCAGGCTGAGACCAGCGTGCTGTTCGAGTTGATTGCCGCGCGTTACGAACGGCGATCGATGCTGATCACGGCCAACCAGCCGTTCGGCGAATGGGGAAAAATCTTCCCCGATCAGGCCATGACGCTCGCCGCCGTCGACCGGCTCGTGCATCACGCGACGATCTTCGAAATGAACGTCCAGAGCTATCGGCGCAAGGCCGCTCTCGACCGCAAACGGGGCCCTGGCCGACCGGCCACGCACGCCACGTCAAAGAAAACAGAGAAGATCGAAGACTGATTGACGTCGTGCCCCGCACGCTCCGCATGACGCGCGTCAATCAAAGCGCTTGCCATTGGCGCGGTCAGCGTCAATCATCACTTCGCTCGGCCGCCTCGTCTCATCCTGATTGACGCGCCGTTATCGCGGTAGGGACGGCCATTGCTGGCCGCCC
>JANLOU010000079.1:0-3274 GCA_031366735.1 Candidatus Eiseniibacteriota bacterium | reverse complement strand
ACATCCATGGACTGGTTCACGGGTTCGGCCTTGCCCTTGATCTTGTTCGAGGCAACACCCATCGCCGCTCCAGCCTCGTCGCCACTGCTCATCTTGAAGTTCGATCCCTGCAACATGATCGGATTGCCGTCGACCTTCACGGTCGTCGAGCCGTCCGCTGTGTCCGAGGACATCGCGATGTTGGGATAGGGAATCGGGACGGGACCGGCGGGGGAGGGGGTCTTGCAGGCATCGGGAAACCACTGCGTCACGCCGCTGCTTGAGGCATGCACGAGCGTGAGCATGTTCGCGCTGGTCGAAGACGGCATGGTCAGCTCCTCTCGGGATGTGTGCGGGCGGTGACGATCGCTGCGGCACGCAGGCGTCCCTCGGAACCGCCCCAGATGAGCGAGTGATCGATGTGCGCGTAGCCCTTTCGCATCGCGGTGACTGCCCACGCAACATTGACGATCCCACTGGCAGCGCCCGAGTCGCCGATGTACTCGGCCGGATGCCAGCGATCGGTCTCCTCGGGGCCCCATGGTTCGCGCTGCTTGTCCTGCTTCAGATCGGGCAGTGCTCGCACCAACGAGTAGGCCCACTCCATCGCGCGGTAGCGATCGCCGTTCAGGTCGCACACCACGCGTGGGAACGATCTCACCTCCACGCCGGCCCTGGCTTTTCGCAACGCCTGCGTCAGCCCCATGCCCTCGCTGGCGTCCTCGGTACTCGCAGAGGGCTCCTCGGCCACTCCGCTCCCCGCCAGCCATGCGAGCGGCTTCACTCCGGAGGGAGGAGAGGCTTCGAGCACGAGGAATGCGGCGGCCTCGCCCGGGATGATTCCTTGCGGATGGTCGTCGTCGCGGAGTCGGCCAGCTTCGATCAATCGTTCGATTGCCTCGGCACGCACCCACGAATCGACGCCACCCACGAGCGCGACCTCGATGCGACCCTCGCGCAGGTGTCGTGCCGCGCGGTGAAGCGCCGCAAGTCCTGACGCGCGCCCGAGTGCATCAACGCGCTCCACCGCGAAGGTCGCGCCCAACGAGCGTGCGAGCGCATCGGTCACGGCGCGGCCATCCTCGGTTTCGTCCACTCCAAGATAGATACCGATCGAGCGCGGCGCCCGATCCGCAAGGCGGGCGCTACTCCACGCCTCGGCCGCCGCGGGAATCGCGAGTTCGGCGAGTCGAGCGGCTCCGGGGGTGACATACGCGTGTGAGGGCGGTGGGACGGGAAGCTTCCACGCTTCATGCCCCGGGTACTCATCCTCGACCGGTCCGCCGTGGAACCACTCCAACGGTACGCGACCACCAACCGCCGGCACCGGCTGCCCCCGTTCATCATCGATGAGCTTTCCAAAGACCGGCGTGAACCGAGTGATTCCCGCGCGGAACGCCGCGCAGGACGACTCCACCGACAGGCCCACAGGCGTCACCATGCCGAGCCCTGTGATCGCCAGCGGTTCGTTCGCGCTCATCGCAGCCCCTCGGCGTCGACGGTGACGAACTCCAGGCGCGGCAGCTTGCCGTGGATCCGATACGCGCCGCGCCAGGTGAGCAGCAGCTTCATCGCGTCGGTGTCCACCGTGACGGTGTCGAGCGCCATCGGCAGCGGCTCGAGCGGTGCGTTCACTGCTATCTCGGCGCGGATCGCCACCACTGGAAGCCCGAACACCAGCTTGCCGCTGGGCGTGCAGCCGTGCACTTCGACTGGTTCACCGCCGACCAGTCGGCCCGGGGCCGTCAGTCCGGGCGCGGCGTACTGGAAGAAGCGTTCATCGAAATCGAGCGGCAGCAGCGGGCAGCGCTCTTCCTGCCACGCCTTGTCGTAGGTCCCCATGAAGGGGCGGCGATGCTTCCAATGAGCACCAGTGAAGCCGAAGCCCACGGGGTCGCTCCCCTTGGAGGGGTTGAGCATCTGCGGTAACAGCGATCCCGCGCGCTCCAACTTGGAGTCCTTGCCGCGAAAGCCGCGCCCCAGCGGATTGCGTTCGTCCATCGAGTGTTTCGCCTCGTCGGGGTGGCTGCGGTCGGTGCCGCCCACGGCGTACTCCCATTGCAGCGCCACGCGCTCGAACGGTTCGGGACCACTCGACATCCATGCCCCGAGCACCCCAGCCGTCCAGCGGCGTTCGCCCACGATGTGCGCGCGTTGCTGCACCGGGCCCACTCGGAATGCCACATCCATCTCGCGCGTGCCACGCTTGGGTGCGACCGCGCTGCCCACCAGCGCACAATCGGTCGCCAGCTTGGCGGGTCCCATGTCGGCTTCGTAACGCACGCTGCTCAAGCCCGGTTCGCCAACGCATTCGTCGGCAGGCAGGATGTCGTCCTGCGCCTCTGCGAAGCGCGCACGGGAACCTTCGCTCAGCGTCCAGGTGCCCTTCACGCACAACACCAGATGCTCGGCCGCGCGCTTATCGAGCGTGATGTTGAGCGCCGCCTTGAGTGGGGTGCGATTGCGGATCTCCATCGCTATTCCCCAGGCGTCGCCACGATGCTGGGCGCCGCCTCCCAGAAACCGTCGGGTACATGCTGGGTGAGGAAGCGTGTTTCGCTGGTCGGCGAGTGGAGCGCCGACCGCCAGCGCCACAGCATGGGTTCATCGCGCTTCTCACCGCTCCAAGGCCGCGCGAACCCGCGACACAGCACAGCCCCGCGCGGGAGTGTTTCGCACAGTTCCTGCCAACGCGCTTCGGCGGTCGCAGCCGGCGCCGCCTTGGGCTCGTCGCCTTCCTCGGCGCCGCCCACCGGGCCCAACGCTCGTTCAAGCCCTTCGGTCGCGGCGAGTTGGACTGCGTCGTCGGGAATGCCCAGCACGCGCAGGAGCGCCTCGATCGCCACCTCGTTGCCGATATCGCCCAGCGCTCGTAGCGCTGCCATGCGTGGCGCTTCGAGTTCGGCAAGCCGCGAGAGTGTGGCGACATCGTCGGCACCGCCGAACAACCCGAGCAGTTGGGCGTCGAACGCATCGAGGGTTGCAGGTCGTGCCGAGCGCAGGCGCTCGCACTGCGACGCGGCGTCGCGAAGCGCGGCCGACCAGCGCGCGCGATGTCGCACGGCGGGCTCGGGATCGTCGATCAAGCGAGGTAGCAGCTCGTGCGCTGCCGTGCTCGTTCCGGGCCACGCCAATACCCGCGCGACTGCCGCGCGCACATCCGGCGCTTCGTGGCGAGCGGCATGCACTGCAGCGCCCTGCGGCAACAGTCCGTGCCACGCCAACGCCTCGATCGCAAGCGTGAGTGGCGCGGGTGGCAAGGCCGCCGCGCGTGCGGGCGCGAACACGCGCTCGA
>JANLOU010000091.1:0-12043 GCA_031366735.1 Candidatus Eiseniibacteriota bacterium | reverse complement strand
ATCGCAATGAGATCGGCTTCGAGGATCGCAGCGGCGTGAACTACAAGCGCATCAGCGGGCAGATCAATCACTATCCCAAGTCAGGTCCGTTGCAGCGCCTGTCCTATACGCAGATGGCCTTGGTGATCCATGACCGCACCGGCCGGTTGGACTTCTATGAACTCACTCCGGGGATCGACTGGGCATTCCGCAAAAACCAGTTCGTGTGGACGGGCATGCAGTTCTACCGCGAGCACTGGCTCTCGCGGGACTACGACGAACCGCGTTTCCATGTGTTCTACGAGAATACCGTCTGGCGTGCAGTGAGCTTCCAGGGAGATTTCGACTGGGGCAAGGGCATCTACTTCGGCGACAACGACGCCTCGTCGTTCTCGGTCTGGCAGGAAAGCTACGACTTGAGCGCCACCGTGCGGCCCACCTCGTGGATCACGGTGGAGTCCAACGCCAAGCACCTCACGCTCGCACGCGAGTATGGCGACACGCCCTTCCTCGACCTCTGGTTGGTGGGAGCCAAGACCACGGCGCAGTTCACCCGCCACTTGTTCGTGCGGCTGTATCCGCAGTACGACAGCGGCTCGCGCCATGTGGTGCTCAACGCGCTCGGCGGTTATGTCCTGCACCCGGGCACCGTGCTGTATGTGGGCGTGAACAGCGGGTGGGACGAGGTGCAACGCCGCGAGAAGGTGACCACGCGTCAGGTGTTCGCGAAAGCGTCGTACCGCTTCCAGCTCTAACGGGGTCGGTTCACCCTCGCGCGGCGAAGATGCCCGTGGGGTCGAGCGCGGTGCGCAATCTTGCGCGCAACGCTCGGACCGCGGGGTGGAACGCGGGCGGTTCCACCTCGACGCCGCGCGCTTCCAGCAGTGCGAACCCGTGTGCCGCGAGCAGACTCACCAGAGCGGGCGCCTGCGAGGCCACCGGGAACAGGTGCAGGCGGCCGGCCGGCGCATGGAACACCAGTCGCTCCGCGACCGGATGCGCGAGCAGCGGCGCGAGGCACGCTGGGGAGTCGCTCGCCGTGGCGAAGCTCAGGCGCGGGCCGGGCATCTCCTCGGTGTCGGTCAGCATCTGCGTAAGTGCGGACACACTGGCGTCCTGCAGCTGCAGTCGCGGCGCGCCCAGTCGCTCGCGCGCAAAACTGCTGCAGGCCTCGATCCACGCCGTCTCGTCCTCGAATCCCACCACCGTGCAGAACGCTGCATCCGAGGCGAGGACCGGGTTGAGCGCGGCAACGGCGCGCCCGATCACCGTGAGCATCGCCGGCTCGCGTCGCCCGAATCCGCGCCAGCGTGCGGACTCGACAAGCGCTTCGGCCGACATCCCATACACCAGCGCGCGGCGCGCCAGCGGCACGGGCAGGAGCTTGAGGCTGGCCTGCAGGATGATCCCGAGCGTTCCGCGCGAGCCCACCAGCAGCCGATGCACAGCGTGACCTGCCACATTCTTCACCACGCGCCCACCTGTATTCGCAAGGACTCCGTCCCCGGTGACGAACTGCGCGCCGAGGATGCGATCGCGCGGGGCCCCGAAGCGGCGCCGGCGTGGGCCGCTGGCATTGGCCGCGAGCACGCCGCCCAGGGTCGCGCCCCAGTGCTCGGCCGCTTCGAGCGGTAACTCCTGACCGTGCGAGGCCAGGCGGGCCGCCAGATCCTGCACGCGCGCGCCGCACTCGGCGGTGAGCGTGAAGTCGTCGGGCTCGTGCTCGACCACGCGCGACAGTCCGGTCAGGTCGAGCGCGATGTCATAACGGGGTGGGGCGTCCTCGCGCGACAGCGCGATCCCGCCGCCCCACGGCAACAGCGCCAGTCGGTCGGCGCTGCAGGCGCGCACCACCTCGATCACTTCGGCACTCGACTCGGGCCGCACGGCCAGACGAGGCGGGACGCCGTTCATCGCGAAGCGCTGCGCATCCTGCGTGCGTGCGCTGTCCAGAGGCGAGCGCACCGTGGTCAGATCCATGGCCCCTCGGCGGTCTCCCCGATCCGCATTCCGCCGAACTGCGCGGGTGGGCGCGAACGGGCGTGCGCTTCGCCGCAGCCACTGCCGCCGGGAAGCACCTTGCCGGGGTTGAGCCGGCGGTCGGGATCGAACGCCCCGCGCACCCGTTCCATGATTCCCAGATCGTCCGGCGTGAACAGTTCGCTCATCATGGGACGCTTCTCGATACCCACGCCGTGCTCGCCCGAGATGGTCCCGCCCATGCGAATGCACATGCGCAGGATCTCGTGCGAGACCTCGAGTGCGTCGGCCTGCTGGACGGGGTTATCGGCGTCGAACAGCACATGCGGATGCAGATTGCCGTCGCCGGCGTGGAACACATTACCGGCGCCAAGACCCTTTTCAGCGCACAAGCGATAGACATTCGCGAGCGCCTCGGCCAGCTTCGTGCGCGGCACCACGCCATCCATGATGTAGAACCCGCTCGCGGCCCGTCCATAGGCTCCGAATGCCGATTTGCGTCCCTTCCACAGCAGTTGTCGCTCGGTTTCGTCCTGGGCCACTCGCACCGAGCGCGCATGATGCTCCAACGCGATCGCGCGGATGCGGTCGACCTGCGGCTCCAGCGTGATCGCGGGCCCGTCCACTTCGATGAGCAGCAAGGCGGCGGCATCCGTGGGCAATCCCATCTGCAACCACGCCTCCACCAGTTGGACCGTGTGACGATCCATGATCTCCATGGCCGCGGGCACCACGCCGGCGGCGATGACGCGCGAGACCGTACGGCAGGCGTCCTCGATGGTGTCGTAGTCGAACAACATGGTCTTCACCGATTCCGGTCGTGGGCACAGTCGCACGCAGATCTCCGTCACGATCGCGCAGGTGCCCTCGCTGCCGATGATCAACGAGGCCAGATCGAACCCGGGACTGTCGCACGCTTCGCCGCCCAAGGTCACGATCTCACCGTCCTCGAGCACCACGGTGATGCCCAGAATGTGATTGAGCGTGACGCCATACTTGAGGCAGTGCGGGCCGCCGGCGTTCGTGCTCACATTCCCGCCCAGTGTGCTGACCTGCTGCGAAGCGGGATCGGGAGCGAAGTACAGTCCGCGAGGAGCGACCTGTTGCGACAGCCACAAGTTCACCAGGCCGGGTTGCACCCACGCGAAGAATTGCTCGTCGTCGACGCGCAACAACTGATCCATGCGATTGAGGCTCAGCGACACGCCACCCTGTTCGCAGGTCGCGCCGCCCGCCAGGCCTGTGCCCGCACCGCGGGCGGTGACCGGCAGGCCGTGCCGTCGGGCCCAGCGCATCACCTCGGCCACTTCGGCCGTGCTGCGCGGGAGCACCACGACATCGGGAGGGTGGCGTTCCTGAGCCAGGGCATCGGTCTCGTAAGTGAACCGTGCCGCATCGCTTGCCAGCACGCCCGTATCGCCGAGCAGGGCCTGCAATTCACGCAATTGGGCGGGGCGGATGGGCATGCGCAGCAGCCTAACAGCGCGGCCCCGGGCTCGCATCCATGACCCCACGCAGGGGCGCCCCCGAACTGACCCGCATCTAAGCGTTGACAGGGCGCCCGAAAGACCGGGACCATCATCGGTCAACGCAGTCCTTCCCAGTCCCCGAGGGCATCCGAGCGATGTACCACCTCCCCCGAACGGTCACGGTCCCGACGCAGCGACTCGCGTTGGCGTGGACGCTGCTGGGTGCCGTGGGAGTCGCGCACGCGGACTGGCCTGCCTCGCCGACGATGAATGTGCCGGTCTGCACGGCGCCGGGGGCAGCGGGTTTCCGGCGCGCGGTATCCGATGGGAGCGGGGGTTTGTTGGTGGCGTGGACCGACACCCGCTCGGACTCCGCGGATATCTATGCGCAGCGCATGACCGGGGGCGGAGTGGCAGCCTGGGTCAGCAATGGCGTTCTGGTCTGCGGCGGGCTCAACGATCAGGACCAGGCTGCGGTGATCGGTGACGGTGCGGGCGGGGCGATCGTGGCATGGCGCGACATGCGCGCAGGGCCAACAGGGGATCTCTACGCGCAACATGTCACCGCCTCGGGCTCGCTGGCCTGGCCGCTGGGCGGGATCGAAGTGTGCGGCGCAGTGAACGAGCAAGCGAATCCCGTGCTCGTGCCGGATGGTTTCGGGGGCGCCATCGTGATCTGGGAGGACAACCGCTCGGGCGTTGCCATCTATGCGCAGCGGCTGCGCTCCGACGGTCAAGTCATGTGGGCGACCGATGGCGTGCGGCTGTCCAATGCCACTTCGCCGCAGTTCGAGCCGAATGCGTGCACGGATGGGGCTGGCGGTGCGATCGTGGTGTGGGCGCAGCAATCGAACAATGGCTACGATGTGGCCGCGCAGTCCGTGGATAACGCCGGGTTCAAGCGCTGGGGCGTGAGTGGCGTGCTGGTGTGCGCCGCGGTTGGCAACCAGGTGAACGCGCAACTCGCACCCGATGGGGCCGGCGGAGCGGTGCTCGGTTGGGAGGACTACCGCGCCGGCGCCGCGGATATCTATGCGCAACGCATCAATGTCTTCGGACTCCCCCATTTCAGCGCGAACGGGTTGCCCGTCTGCACTGTCGTGGGGGATCAACGCTGGCCACAACTCGCCTCGGATGGCGCGGGTGGCGCGATCCTCGCGTGGCAGGATGAGCGCGCCGGCGAGGCGGATATCTACGCGCAGCGCTGGAGCGGCTCGAGTGGGGCGCGGCTCTGGTCGACCGCGGGCGTGATCGTGTGCAACGCCACCGGGGCACAGCAGTTCCCCTCGATCACCCGCGATGGCGGCGGGGGCGCGATCCTCACATGGGAGGACATGCGCACGGGCGCCAGCGACATTTACGCGCAGCGCCTCGATCCGCTGGGGGCGCGGCGCTGGATGGCGGGTGGGCTGGCGGTTTCGAGCGCGCCGGGAAGCCAGTACCAGCCGGTTGTGGCGCCCGGCGAGGATTCCGTCGCCGTGATCGTCTGGGTCGATCAACGCTCGGGGGGGAGTGACCTGTACGCGCAGCGGGTGCCGTTCGTGATCACCCTGGACGCCGCGCCGGAGCTCCCTGCAAGCGTGTCGTTGTCCGCGGCGCCCGAGCCGGTGCGCGAGCGCACCGAGTTATCATTCGACCTGCCGCGCGCGGGCAGGGCCGAGTTGGTGGTGCACGACGCCGCCGGTCGTCGGGTGCGGACGCTCCTGCGCGCGAGCGTTGTTCCCGGCCGTCAGCGCGTGGCTTGGGATGGGCGCGATGACCAGGGGGCGGCGCTGCCCGGCGGAGTGTATTTCGCGCGCGTCACGCTCGAAGGGCGCACCGTGGCGAGTCGCACGCTTCGATTGGTGCGCTGAGGCCGAGCCAGCGTCCGGATCACGCGGGGTGTGGGGGAGAGGGCAGCGTCACGCGGAATCTCGCGCCGCGGGCGGGCTCGCTCCAGACTTCGATGGTGCCACCCTGGCGTGCAACGAGCGCTTGCACCGTCGCCAGCCCCAGCCCGTGACCGCCATGGGTCGAGTAGAAGGGTTCGAACAAGCGGTCGCGGGTCTCGCCATCCATCCCGCGGCCATCATCGCTCACCTCGAGCCACGCGCCCCGTTCGCGGCCTTCCGCCACGCCGGTCGTGATATGCACCACGCCGTCCTCGCCACCAATCGCCTGCCACGCGTTGACCACCAGGTTGAGCACGATGCGTCGCAGATCGGTGGGATCGGCAAGCACGCGCGGTAGGGCTTGCGCGAATGTGGGAACGAGCCGCACGCGCGCGGGCGCACCGGGCGCCACCAGATCCAACACTTCGGCGGTGAGCGCGGAAAGATCGAGCGATTCTGGTTTGCCCTCGCCCGGCGTTGCCCATGCCACGATCCGACGCGACAGTTCGGCGGCATGATCGGCGGCCAGGATCGCCTGGTCCAGCTCCGCGGACGCGGCATGGTCCGGTCCGAGCGCCGAACGCGCCAGATCCGCGTGCCCCACGACGGCCTGCAGCAGATTCTTGAGGTCGTGCGCCACGCCCGCGGCGATCAGCCCCGCATCGGCAAGGGCCCGCAGGTGTTCGAGCTCGCGCGTGAGTGCTCTGGCTGCGGCTTCGAGCTTGTCGCGATCGCGCTTGGCGTCTCCCAGCTCGCTCTGGTAACCGGCGAGTTCCTGATGCATGCGCTCGAGGCGATCGACATTCTCGTGCAGCAGCCAGGCCAGCATGCCGGCATGGCGCTGATCCGCCTCGCCGCCGCCCGGCAGGGTGGCTTCCGGCGGGGACTCCGCCTGACTTGACCGACGGGGGTCTGTGGCATCGCTCGACACGATCTTGCACCCTGGCCCGGGGGGACGGCAGAGCGCACAAGCCATGGCTTCGCCATGCACCCATGCACCAAGAGTTCCGAGGGCCGCGAGGGGAAGAACCACGGTGGCTGCATCTGACCAGCCGGAGCACCAACGCGCAAGTGATTTATGCGACGGGTGCCCTCGCGAGGCGCGGCTCGCTGCCAAGGCGCGGGACGATCTCGCCCGCCTGCGCGTAGCCCGTCTGCAGCAGGAAGCTGTTGTAGCGCGCATAGGACTTGGCACCGAGGATGAAGAAGCCGGGCTCCGGAGTCCGCAACGCATCGGCGCCGAATGCTGGCACTTTCGTGCAATCGGTGGCAGCCCCACCGGCCGCGAGCAAGGCCGCCGAGAGGTTCATCGGTCCGCGCGACCCGTAGCACTCGTGCACTTGCAGTTCGCGGTAGATCGAGTTGTCCGGGCCGAAGCCGCAGTTCACGATCACCTGGTCGACTTCCTCGAGCCGAGCGGCATCGCCGTCGGTGAGCGACACGCGGTAGCGATGCGTGGCGGAGTTGAACTCGAAACCCTCAACCTCGACGCCGCCCACCCATGTCACGCTGGGTTCGCCCCCACCGGCCAGACGCCGGGCCTCGGCATACGACTGCGCGCGCAAGGGCAGCGAGTCGTCCGTTGTCTCACCCGCGAACCGGGACTCGCGACGGCGCATCGCCCACAACACGGTGGTGCCGGGTTCCTCGGTGGCCAGTCGGGCCAACTCGAGCACGCTCGTCACTGCCGAGGCGCCGCCCCCGAGCACCAGCGTGCGCTTGCCCGCATATCGTTCGCGCCGCAATCCGCGTACATCGTCGAGGTGATAGCTCATCTGCGGCGCCAAGTAGAGTTCGCCGCGCGCGGGGATGCCACCCGAGCCGGCCCAGTTCGGCGTGCCGTACACGCCGCTCGCATCGATCACCGCGTAGGTGTGCAGATAGTTCTCGCGGCCGCCCATGTCGCGCACCAGGAGCCGGAACGGATGCTCGGCCCGTGCCGGATCGCCCACCCAGTCTCCCTTGAGCGCCCCCTTGCGAGAAATGTGCACGACCTGCGAGTGCTCGTGCACCCGCTCGCGCAGTTCGGGGCACTGTGCCAAGGGCTGCAGATAGCGCTCCGCCAACTCGGCGCCGGTGGGATGCGCCTGTGGGTCGGGAGCGGTCCAGCCGTGCTTCGTCAGCAACCGCACCGAGGCTTCGCCCAGATTCATGCGCCACGGGGTGAACATCTGCACCTGACCCCACGCGACCGCGTGCGCGCCCACTTCGCCGCGCTCGAAGACATGCACATCAAGGCGTTGTTCCAACGCGAGCGCGGCGGACTCCAGACCGATGGGGCCAGCCCCGATGATCGCGAGCGTATTGAGTGCGGGATTCGGCATCGGGTTCTCCGGGTGATTGGGCGGGATGGGCATTGTAATGGAGCGGGGTGCGATCAGGTCGCGTCGGCCTTGGCCAGCACCTCGATCAGGTTCTCGCGATGAGTGACGAACGCAGTGGCCGAACGCTCCAAGGACACCCACCAAAGTGCCACGCACCCCAGCGCGAGCACGGCGGCGCTCACGATACCGGCAGCGCCAGCCGCCTGCGTCCCGACCAACGAGCGTGCCAACCACAGCAGTCCGACGATGCTCGCGCCCGCAAGGACCACCACGAAGACGCCCACGAGCGAGGCCAGATTACCGCCGCCCCGGCGCGCGAATCCGCGCGAGGCCGGCTTGCTGGGATTGGCAATGGAATAGTGATTGCCCACGACTAACGCCACCATCACCAAGGCGATGGCGCCGAGCGTGACAGTCGCGGCAAGGACTGCCTCGAAGTGCACGCCCACGACCGTGACCACGGCAAGGATGAGCCCGGTCTGCGCGAGCACCGTGAGCAGGTAAGCCAGATCCTTCGCCAACACGATCGACCGTGCGGCGATCGGCAACAGGAACATGGTCCGCACCCCGGGGCCGTCGTAGCCGAACAACATGAGGTTGCGACCCATGAGCGAAGTGGTGAGCATCACCAGCGCGAACCCGGGCTGATCCTTGAGCGTGGCGTGCCGCGCCGCGTAGAAGAACAGCACCATCAGGGGTGGCACGAGCAACTGGTACATCATCTGGGGCGTGCGCCAGACATAGATCAGTTCGCGTGCGACCAGTGTGCCCATGCCACCGGGCAGGCCGCTCCAGATGCCGGCGAAAGCGCCGCGGGAGGGCCTCGCAATGCGCCCGGGTCGAGCACTGCCTCCGCCGCCGCTGCGCAGGGCGGTGCGTTCCAACAGGCGTGAGCCCACGACGACGGACAATGCGATGCCTGCAACGGTCGCGAGTGCGAGCCAGGCCGCGTTCGCATGAGGCTGGCCAAAGGGAACCGTGGCGAGTGCTGCCGGGGCGCCGATGGTGGGGATGCGTCCAAGCGCCTCGGATCCCAACCGGATGGCACTCTCGATGGAGATCTCCTGACGCACGAAGGGGAGCGCGACATGGTCCCCGATGTCACGCATCACCCATTGCACGCCCAGGAAGGTGAGCGAAGTGATCGCTGCGGCGACGAACCGCATCCATTCGCGTCGCAACAGTTCGTCGAGCAACGCGAGCAATAACTGCATGAGCGCCGAGGTCGTGAGCATGAGCAGCAGCGCGCCCGCGGCGGCAGTCCACGCGCCCGCGGCGCCAGTGCGCTGGCCCACCGCCATGACGACGGCGACCATGGTGGGGAGCGTCATGAGTGCGAGGGGTTCGGTGAGTGTCGCGAACAGGTTCACGAGGTACACGGTGCGAGTGCGGACGGGGTAGCGGATCAACTGATCCAGATCGAACATCCGCCCCATGGCGCCCGAGAGCAGCCCCATCCAGATCCAGAGCACCTGGCACAATCCGAACGCGAGCACCACAACCGGTGCGCCCAAGCGCCCGACGCCACGGTACGCGGCGATCGCGCCGCCGATGAATACGGGCGAGAACACCCCGAACAGCGCCAGCGTGAGCACGATCGAGGCGATGCGCGAGCGCGTGCTGGTGGCGCGCCATGCCAAGGTCCAGCGCAGCCACAACAGCGGACGCAACATCAGGCGCCCTGCGCCTTGGTGAGCCAATCGAGCCCTGCGCCGGCGTCGCCGCGGCGAGCGCCCACGGCTTCCAGGAACAAGTCCTCGAGCGAACGCTCCGTGCCGCCGGCCTGGGCACGCAACTCGGCCAGCGTACCGCTGACCACCAATCGCCCGCGCGCGATGATACCGACATGGGTGCACAGCCGTTCCACCACCTCGAGCACATGGGATGTGAGGAACACGGTGACCCCGCGCGCAGAAACCAGCTGTTGCAACAGGTCGCGGATCTGACTGGTGGCGACCGCATCGATACCCTCGAACGGTTCATCCAGGAACAGCACCCGAGGTTCGTGGATCAACGCGCACGAGAGTGCCAACTTCTTACGCATGCCGTGCGAATAGGTGACCACCTGTTTGTGGCCATCATCCGCCAGCTCCATCGCCGCCAGCAGTTGTCGGGCGCGACTGCGAGCGTCATCGGCGGTGAGTCCGTGGATCTCGCCCACGAAACGCAGGTGCTCCTCCCCGGTCAGGCGCTCGAACAGATGCAATCCGTCGGGCACCACACCGATCGCGCGCTTGACCGCGAAGGAGTCCCGCACGACATCCCATCCCAGCACCTGCGCGGTGCCCCGCTCCGGAGCAAGCAGGCCGGTGAGGATGTTGATCGTGGTGCTCTTGCCGGCGCCATTGGGCCCGAGGAAGCCGTAGAACGAACCTTCCGGCACTTGCAGCGTGAGTTGATCCACCGCCGCGCGCCCCGCGAAGCTGCGGTACAGCCCTTCCGTCTCGATCGCGTAGCTGGACATGCATGCTCCTTTCAAAAGCCGGGGCAGCATACTGGGCTGCGCTACGGCAGTGCGAGTTCGGCGACGATCGGCGCGTGGTCGCTGGCGCGGCCCGGGCCGTCCAGTCCCTGCACGGTCATGCCCGAGCGCCCCGCACCGGCAGGCACGAAGCCGCGTGCGCAGATCCAATCCAACCGCAGCAACGCTCTGGACTCGACCCACCCCAGACCCCGATGCACCAGTTGCTTCAGCGCCGCGGGCATATCATTCACTTCGTCGAGGCGATCGAAGCGAACCTGTAGCGTGGGGGCGAAGTCCACGAACGGCTCCCACTGGAAGCCCGCTTCTCGCAATGCCTCGAACAGTGGTTCGCGATGCCGACCCGCATCGGGATGCAACAATCGCCTGGGCAATGCCCCGCCCGGCCAGGTGAGCAGCGGGAGCGCTCCCGAGTAAGTGGAATGCCACAGGCCGCGGTCGAATGTGTGCGTGTTGAAGTCGCCGGCCAACACCACGGGCAGCGTCTCGTGCGCGATCGCGCGCAGGAGCGTGCGCACCTGCGCCGCGCGATGCGCGCGCGTGCGATGCACTTCAAGATGCATCGAGATCGCCAGGAACGGGGTGCCGGGACGCTGGATCTCGCACACCAACGCCACGAACCGTCCGTACATGCGCTCGAGATCGAACTGGATCCGCTCGGGTCCCGGCAGGGGGACCAGTCGCACCTCGCCGATCGGCCAGCGGGACAACACTGCCAAGCCGAACAGGGATTCCTCGTTGTCGCGCCCGCCCGCACAGGCGGCATCGTCGTCGCGCCCCACGGTGGTCTCGAGGAACAAGGGCGCATACACCGCGTGCAGGCCGAGCGCCTCGGCAAGATCTCCCGTCACATCCCGGTTCCCCGCGCGCGCCATACCCAGATCGATCTCGTTGCACATGACCACATCCGCGTGCGCAAGGGCGGGGTGTTCGAGCAGCGCACGCTCCACCTGCTCATAGCGGTTCCCGTGTTCCACATTCCAGTGCACCACGCGGGTCGCGGCGGGGTTCCGGGGAGGCGATGGGGGTATCGCCGCGACATAGCGACGCGGCGTGTCGAGCACCGCGTGCAGTCGCGCCTCGAGCGCCGGCCACTGGGGGGCTGCGCGCAGGTCGCCGATGGTGGCGAAACGGGTGATCGCTTCTCGCAGCGCGTGTGCTTCGGTGACCGCCGCGAGGGGGCGGGGTGGGCGAAGCACGCGCGTCAGGGGCACATTCATGTCCAATGTTATAGAAGAGGATCGCCATTGTCGCAATCCGCCCCGGGGGTCACAGGGTGGTGGCGCCGCCCGCCCGGCCCGCCTAGACTCCCCCCCAAGAACCAGCCGGCCGCGCTCCCACAGCTTTCCCACTCGGAGAACCGGATGATCCGTCCCAACACGCTTGGCACCCTCAAGGCGAGCGGTTACCGCTCGCGTTCGGTCAAAGTGGAGTTGCGCGAGAACTGCATCGCGCGCCTGAAGACCGGTGAACCGCTCTTTCCCGGCATCATTGGGTACGAACACACGGTCGAGCCGCAGATCGTGAACGCGCTGCTGTCCCGACATGACTTCATCCTGTTGGGACTGCGCGGTCAGGCCAAGACGCGCATCCTGCGCGCACTCGTCAGCTTTCTCGACGAATGGGTGCCGGCGATCGACGGCTGTCCGCTCAACAGCGATCCGCTGGAACCGCTCACTCACTACGCGCGCACCCAACTGGACGTGCATGGCGACCAGACGCCGGTGCGTTGGATTCATCGCGATGAGCGTTACCAGGAGAAGTTGGCGACGCCCGATGTGACCATCGCGGACTTGATCGGCGACATCGACCCGATCAAGGCCGCGAGCTTGAAGCTCGACTATTCGGACGAGCGGGTCATCCACTACGGCATCATCCCGCGCAGCAATCGTGGCATCTTCGCGATCAACGAGCTCCCCGATCTGCAGCCGCGCATCC
>JANLOU010000216.1:0-4804 GCA_031366735.1 Candidatus Eiseniibacteriota bacterium | reverse complement strand
CCGGCTCGCTCGACTTTGTCGGGGACAGCGTCTTTGCCACCACTGGGGCGGGTCCGTCCGCCCGTTTCGCCACGCGTCGGGGTGCCACCCCGTTCGTGAACCCCTCCTTCGTCATGCAGGAGCACATCGCGCGCATGGCGTTGATGCACGGCCCGGATTCGCGCGCTGCCGCCTTCGCCGTGAGCGGCGCTTCGACATTCGAAGTGCATGTGACCCGCACGAGTGCCGATTCCGTGGTGCTCGAGGTGGGTGGCATCGCAATGCACACTTGGATGAATGCCGCTGGAGAGCTGTGGGGTGGTGCCATCCCGTCGCAGGGCCTCACGCTCACGCGACTCGCCGATGTGGACGCAGCGCTTTTCAACGCCACGGGTCCGGATTACGCCGCGTCGCCCGATGCGCCCTACACCGCGACCGAGGTCCGGGTGCCGACTCGCGGGGGCTTCGCTCTCGCCGGCACGCTGACGCTGCCCAAAGCCGCCCGCGGCCGCTTACCGGCTGTGGTCACGATCACCGGCTCCGGCCCCGAGGAGCGTGACGAACGCATCGCCGGCGTGAAGGGATATCGCATCTTCCAACAGATCGCCGATGCGCTTGGCCGGCGTGGGATCGCTGTGCTGCGGATGGATGATCGCGGCACCGGGGCGAGCGCGGGGCAGTTCAAGGGTGCGACCTCGCTCGACTTCGCCGCGGATATCGCCGATGCGCTTGCCTGGTTGCGAGCGGATGTGCGCATCGACGGAAACCGGTTGGCGCTCGTGGGGCACAGCGAAGGTGGGCTGATCGCACCCATGGTGGCGGAACACGACGCACGGTTGCGCGGCATTGTCCTGATGGCCGGGCCAGCCTACGCCGGCCGACGGATCATCGAATACCAGAACGGTGCTGCGGTGGACCGCGGCCATCCCGCTTCGCCCGCTGCGCGCGATTCACTGCTGCGGCGAGCCATGGCCGATGTGGACTCGATCGCGCGGCTCGATCCGTGGATCGGCTACTTTATCACCCACGACCCGCTTGGGGTGGCAGCGCGGGTGCGCACGCCTGCGCTGGTGTTGCAGGGGGAGACCGATCGACAAGTGACCGCCGAGCAGGCCACATTGTTGGCGAGGACGCTGCGCTCGGGTGGGAACAAGGCGGTTCAGTTGCGACGCTTCGCCGGACTGAACCACCTGTTCCTCAAGGATCCCTCGGGTGACCCGTTGGGTTACGCGCGTCTGCCCGACACTGCTGTGCCCGCCGAGGTGCTGCGAATCCTCGGGGACTGGTTGGAGGCACGCCTCATTGGTGCGCGACCTGTTCGTTGATCCGGAGGCTGCGGAGCATGCGGTCGAAAGTCGGCTTGATCGCCGCCGCTTCATCGCTGGGCGCGATGAGCAGGAGGTAGATGATGTGTCCGTCGGCCACCTCGCGCGCGACAACCGTCACGGCTTCGTCGCGCCCGGTCTGCGGCGACTGCCCCGCCAGATGAACCTCCATCGAGGATACTCCGGCGACCGTGGTGCGTTGATCCGATTCGGTCCTGCGCGTCAGGTGGGGATTGGCCTGGCGGATCTGCCGCACGAGGTCGCTCGTCGCCTGTTCAAGCGTGGCGGTTTCGTAGGCTGAGTTCTGCGCGTCGATGAA
The DNA here is from genome assembly GCA_031366735.1 of Candidatus Eiseniibacteriota bacterium. GTDB lineage: Bacteria > Eisenbacteria > RBG-16-71-46 > RBG-16-71-46 > RBG-16-71-46 > CAIXRL01. The sequence continues at coordinate 3,181 of JANLOU010000216.1, read as the reverse complement.
GCTGTTGCCGATCGCGCCGTCGAACGGTACGAAGTGATTCACGATGACGCCGTAGCTGATGTTCTCGAATCCGCGCGCGTTCGTCGCGATTCCTCCCCGCGGCAGGATCGTCACACCAAAGCCATCCGACGATTCACCCGCGACCCAGTTGTCGGGTTGCTCGATGGTGAAGCTCCGATTGCGTTGCTGATAGGTGTTGTAGCGGCTCGACGGCGCCTCGATGGATAGTCCGGTCGGCGCCGTGTTCGTATTGCCGGCGGCGGTTCCACCTTGGGCGAGTTGAGCGGTGGTCTTGGCAGGCGGAAGTCCCTTCAGGCGCGTCTGCACCATGGCAAGCGATCCAATCGCGGGAGTTCTCCGCGGGGCCCCCAACAGGCTGGCTTCCCGGCGCACTCGCGCTTCGCGATCCGCAGGTGCGGGGTGGTCGCTCAGGAAGCGTGCGACCGCGCCCGGGTTGCCTCCCGCTTGCTGTCCCATGTACGCGAAGAAGGTCGCCATCTCGACCGGGTCATAGCCTGCCTTCGCCATGATCTGTGAGCCGACGATATCCGCTTGGCTTTCCACGGAGCGGGAGAACTTCAGGAAGAGCGTGTTCATTCCAAATCCGCCGACAGCATTCACAAGCTGCCCCGTGGTGGACCGGCCGCCCAGCCGCCCTCCCAGCACGCCCAGACCCGCCTGCGCGAGATAGGCTTTGGAGGCCTGATTCGTGGGGTGGCGCAATGCGACATGTGCGATCTCGTGCGCCATCACGCCCGCGAGCTCGCCTTCGCTGCGGACTTGTTGCAGCAGCCCACGATGCACATAGATGTATCCGCCCGGGAGCGCGAAGGCATTCAGGTCGGACAGGTTCGCCACCTTGAACTGGTACGCGAACTTGGGGCCAGGCGCCTGCGCAACGAGTCTTGCGCCCAAGGCCGAGACATAGCGTTGGGCGGCCGCGTCCGAGAGCATTGGCATCTGCCGCTCGACTTGCAGCGCGGACTGCTTGCCGATTTCGGCATCCTGAGTGACGGAGAACAGGTTGAAGCCTGGGCGGACGACGGTCTGCGCGCCGGCCACGGCGACGGGAAGGCCGAGCGTCGCCACCAGTAGGGCGAGTGAACCGGGCGCGAGACGCATGATCAACCTCGCCCGACGCGGATGTTATTGAGGTCGCCGATCAGCCCGAATGCGCTGAGCAGCCACAGCACGACCGCGATGACGACCACGATGTTCAGGATGCGCTTGATCTTGCCGTCCATCGGGATGTAGGTGTTGACCAGCCACAGCAGCACTCCGACGACGATCAGCGTGACGACGAGGCTCATCAAGGGCATGTCCGTCTCCTTCCAGGGGTGTGTCCGGTGCGATCTGCGGCGGGATCGACTCGCACCGTGTCCCGGCTATTCAGGGCAGGAAGCATGCCAGCGCCGATGGGCGGAGAATGCTGCGAAAGCGCGGCTTTCCGCACTCCGGCGCACTCTTGAACGAGCGTGGTCCTACAAATCAGGGGCACGAGTTACAAGGGCCCGACGCACGCCTGGCGCTGTCCTCAGGGTTGCGCGAGCGGTGGATCCTCGGGCTCGCTCGCCCGCTCGGTTTCCGCTCGGGGAATCGCGGGTGCAGGAGCCTCCGGGGCGGGCAGGTCCTGCGGTGCGGGCTGCCCCAACGCGGCGGCAGCGAGCGCTGCGCCAGCGGTTGGTGCCGGAGCGACTTCGGGCTCCGACTCCGCCGCCGCGACTTCGGCCTGCTGCATCGCTTCGGGTTTCTCGATGCCCTCCCCTTCCACTCGCGCTTCCTCGGGCCGCTCCGAAACGAGCGTGCGCAGCCGCGCCGCCAGTGCCCGGACAACTTCCTTGAGCACCGTCAGGTCGCCCGCCGCCACATCGTAGAAGGCATCCCGATGCAGGGCCAACGCCATGCCGTCCTGGATGCATTCGGCTCGCTGCCCGCGCGCCGAATCGTCGACGAGCGCCCAAGTCCCGAAGGCTTCGCCCGGCCCGACCTCGGAGATCATCCTGTCCCCGGTCGAAAGTCGGACTCGGCCCTCCACGATCATGTAGAGCGCATCCGCGGCATCGGTTTCGTCGAAGATGGTGTCACCGGTCGTCATCTCGAGCTCGCGCGCGACCTCCGCCAACTCCACCAGATGTCGCGGCCCCACCTCCCGAAGCAGGTCGGCGCATTTGAGGATGAGCACGCGCTCGACGACGGTCAGCATGACACCTCCTGGGGAGTCGGTCCGCGATCCGGCGCAACCGTCGAAAGCAGCGCAGCGATCTCCGCGAGTACGGTGGGATCGGTCTCGGTCTCGGTCTGGAATCGCTCCGCGCCGAACGACGGGGAGCAGCGCGATGCTCGCACGGCGCAGGCCCGCAACCAACTGTCGCCGGATTTCCATGCGGCTTCGAGCCATTTCTCCAGCGGGTCAGCGCCCTCTTCGACCGCGACATCCTCGACCGTGGTCTCCTCGAAGATCTTGCGGACCACGCCGAAGATCGACCGGGGCAGGATGTGCTCCAGAAAATCCAGTGCGGGAGAGGCCAATTGCCGGTCTCCCGAACGGATCCGATCCAGCACGCCGATCAATGGTTCCGGCTCATACCAACAGGCCAGGGCCTGCACTGCGCGCTCCAATGCCATCTCAGCGGATTCCTGATAACTTTGACCCAACAATCGAACCTCGGCCGCGCGGTGAGCGCCGAGCGCAGTCGCGGGAGCAAGGCAATCGCGGTAGTCGCGCAGTTCGCGCAGGAAGAGCCGATGCGCGAGCGTCCGGCCCAGCACGGGCTGTCCGATGCGCACCCGGGCTCGCGCCAGGCCCCGCAAACCCAGGTGACGTTTGCCCAGGTCATCGCTGCGAACGAGCGAGAGCAGTACTGCTCTCGCTCGCCCGGTTCCGATCTGGGCCAACGCATTCGCGGCCTGCGATCGGACACGCGATTCCGTTGCGGTGGCCAACAACTGTGCGAGCGCTGGCACCGAGTGGTCCCCGACCGCGGCGACGGCGAGCCGCGCCTCGTGGTGGAGCCCGGGTTCGGCCAGCATCGGCAAGAGCAGGTCGAGGAGCGCACGGGAGGGGCGACGGACCGTGGACTGCAACGCGGTCCGCCGGATCTCGAGCTCGGGATGCTCCAGCAGGATCCGCAGCCGCCGCACGGGCGCGTCTCCAGAGAGCGCTCCCAGGCCCCGCGATGCG
>JANLOU010000192.1:0-5770 GCA_031366735.1 Candidatus Eiseniibacteriota bacterium | reverse complement strand
CCCAGGAACGGCGGCAGCGTGCCCGTCTGCATGCCCGCGGCCACGGCTTCGGCAGCGGCGATGGCATGGCCGTCCTCCTCGGCGTCAAGACGATTGCCATAGCCATCCTCGAAATCGATTCGGAAGTCCTCCACCGGCTCGCGCGCCAGCTTCTCGAGCAGTCGCGTGTAGAGCGTATGCGCCAGGAACGCCTGCGGCTCGGCTTTTCGCACCGCATCGATGTCGGCGGCCATGCGGGCCTCGAGGCGCTGTCGCTCCGCAGGGACTGCCGGCAATCGCTCGGCGCCGTTCAAGCCGATGGCGCGGGCGAAGGTGGCGAAGTCGGGAGCATATTCGTCGAGCGCGCGCCGCGCTGCGCCCCCCAACTTGCTGGCGATATCGTGACTGAACAGATGCGCGCCGCCATAGACGGTGTGCACGGGCTGGCGGTCGGTCGGATCGCCGGGGTAGGCTGCAGCGAACTCGAGATTGGCGGCGGACAGTCGTGCGAGGATGTCGCGCGTGTTCGCATCAGTGAGCACCGGCTTCATAGCGGTTTCCTCATGGGTGTGAAGGGTAGGAAGTCGCCGCAATGTAGACGATGCCCGCGCGTCTTTCAGCAACCGAGGCGCGGCGCCACAGGAGGAGCCTTCATGTCTCGCATGGGTCTGGTGGGGAGTCGGGCGCGGGTGGAGCGGGATTGGGCGCTATTGCCGCCCGAAGGGATGGCCGAGAGCGTCCTGCCGGAGTGGACCCAGACGGTGGCCAAGGTGCTCGCCGCGCCCGCGATGGGCGCGCGGTTCGTTCAGTACGACCTGCGCGTGGGCAAGGGCGGCGGAACGCAGCAGCAGCTCGCCGAGCATGTGCAGTCGTTCGTGTTCGTGCACAGCGGCGAAGTGCGGTGTGATGTGAACGGCGCAGGGCATACGCTGGGCGCGGGGGGGTTCCTGTACATGAAACCGGGCTCCCGGTTCGCCATCACGGCGCAGGCGGACGCGCAGTTGCTGTGGCTCAAGAAGCGCTATGTGCCCTTCGGCACGGGGCAGCCGCACGATCTGACCGGCGACGATGCCAAGCTCGCGGGGGAGACCTATATGGGGATGGAGGGGGTCATCCTCAAGACGCTCCTGCCCGTGGACCATGCCTTCGACATGGCGATGAACATCTTCACCTTTCCGCCCGGTGGATCGCTGCCGATCACCGAGACGCATGTCATGGAGCACGGGCTGGTGATGCTGCAGGGCCAGGGGGTCTATTACCTGGGCAGGGAGTGGATGGAGGTTCAGGCAGGCGACTTCATCTGGATGGGGCCGTATGTGCCCCAGTCCTTCTACGCCACCGGGGCTGTCCCCACCCGTTACATCTACTACAAGGATGTCCACCGGGATGTGCGGCTGGACTGAGCAGTTTCCCCTGCACCGCGCGTCAGGTGATTTTCTCCTTGTCTTGGGCTGGACTTCTTTGACAAGGTATTGACCCCATTCCTCTGGAGGTAGCCCCATGAAGCTCCGGTCAAGCCTTGCCGCGGTTGCCATGACCCTCGTACTCGCTGTGTCCGTCTCGGGCGCCGCGTTCGCCCAGAAACACAGCCCGTTCGGCGACGCGGACAAGGGCGCCCCCGGGCAGATCCTCGAACGCTGCAGCACGCCGGACCTCTCCAAAGTGCAGATGGATGCCATGGAGCTGGCGCTGCGCCGTTACACCGAGGAACTGGGCGTGCAGGCGACGGGCAACATCAAGGTTGCGTGGCATGTGATCTACAACAGCACCGAGGGCAACATCCCGCAGTCGCAGATCGACGCGCAGATCGCCTACATGAACTCGCGCTATGCCGGCACGGGCTTCACCTTCTCGTTGGCCTCGGTGGATCGCACGAACAATCGCCAGTGGTTCACCATGACGCCGGGTACGAGCAAGGAGTCGAACGCCAAGAATGCGCTCGCGCTCGATGTGCCCCACCGCTTCAATGTCTACACCTGCAAGCCGGGCCAGAATCTGCTGGGTTGGGCGACCTTCCCGAACAGCTATGCCGAGGGCAACAAGTTGCACGGCGTGGTGATCCACTACGGCTCGGTCCCGGGCGGTTATCTGGCGCCCTACAACCTTGGCGGGACGCTCGCGCATGAGGCCGGTCACTATCTCGGGCTCTACCACACCTTCCAGGGCGGCTGCGTCGCGCCGGGCGACCAGTGCGATGACACGCCGTTCGAGGCCAGCCCCGCATCGGGGTGCCCGAACGGGCGGGACACCTGCACCCAGCCTGGGCTCGATCCGATCAACAACTACATGGATTACTCGGACGACGCTTGCTACAACAACTTCACCGCCAACCAGATCACCCGCATGCAGACGCAGACCGGGCTGTACCGTCCGAACCTGCTGAACGCGGCGGTGGCGCAGGCGGCCATGGCGCCGGCTGCCGACGAGCTCTCGGCGAGCGGTGGTGTGATGTTGCGCAACGCCTTCCCAAACCCGTTCAAGGGCTCCACCGCGCTGCGGTTGTCGCTCGCTCGCGCCGGCGCCGTATCGGTCAAGGTCTACAATGTCGCGGGCCAGTTGGTGCAGACCCTCTGGGACGGTGAGATGCAGGCCGGGGAGCGTCAACTGACGTTCGCCGCCACGCGTCTGCCGGCCGGCACCTACTTCGTGCAGGCCGCGATGGCGGGCTCGAAGTCGGCCAGGACGGTCGTGCTCATCCAGTAGTCGTTGTTGCGCGCGGGCCGCGCGCTTGGTGCGAAGGGTCGGTTCCGGTATGGGACCGACCCTTTCGCTTGGGGTTCGCGCTGTGGCACTGTCCCAGCATGCTCGATAACCCCCCGGCCTCCGGCTCCCGCGCGGAGTCACTCGCCCGCAAGGCCCTCGCGCGCGCCCGCTCACCGTTCCAAGTGCTGCCCGCTCGCCTGCTCGTGGTCGATGTGGAGTGCCAGAGGGTGACGCTCTTGGTCGAAGGGCGGGTCGTGGCCGAGTTTCGCGTCTCGACCGCGGCGAACGGGGTGGGCGGCGAGGCTGGCTCGTATCGCACGCCGCCGGGCTGGCATCGCGTGCACGGGCGGATCGGTGAAGGAGCGGCGGTCGGGACTGTGTTCGTGAGTCGCGAGCCCAGCGGCGAGCTCTGGCACGAAGAGACCCGCGATGACGATCTGATCCTCACGCGCATCCTCACCCTCGAGGGACTCGAGGACGGTGTGAACCGAGGCCCCGGCTGTGATTCACTCGAGCGCTATATCTATCTGCATGCCACGAATCACGAAGCGCAGCTCGGGCAACCGGTCTCGCATGGGTGCGTCCGATTAGGCAATGCCGACATGGTGGCGCTGTTCGATCAGGTGCGCGAGGGCGATGCCGTCCTGATCGCGGCGCCCGGGCCCGCGCCCATGCCCGACCCGCTCTCGGACCAGCGCTTCCACTACGCCGGTGTGGGTGGGAGCGGCATGAGCGCACTGGCGCAGTACCAGGCCATGTTGGGCGGACGGGCGAGCGGGAGCGATCGCGGCTTCGACAAGGGCGAACGCTCCGAATCGCGTGCCCAGCTCGAGCGTCTGGGCGTCGCCATCCACCCTCAGGACGGCAGTGGCGTGGAAGGCGACTGCGCCGCGGTGGTGGTGAGCACGGCGGTCGAGCAGAAGGTGCCCGATTTCGCGGTGGCCCTGCGCCGTGGGCTGCCCCTTGTGCATCGCAGCGAGATGTTGGCCCACTGGGTGGCGGGCTCGCGTTCGATCGCCGTCTCGGGCACCAGCGGCAAATCGACCGTGACCGCCATGATCTTCGAGCTGCTGCGCGGCGCGGGGCGCGATCCCAGCGTCATCACCGGCGGTGAGTTGGTGCGTCTGCAGCAGGAAGGGCTCTGGGGCAACGCGTGGGCGGGCCGCAGCGGTGTGTTGGTGGTGGAGGCGGATGAGAGTGACGGGTCGCTCGTGCGCTACGAGCCCGCGATCGGCGTGGCGCTCAACCTGAGTCGTGACCACAAGACCGAGGCCGAGGTCCACCAGATGTTCGAGACGCTCAAGCGGCGTACACGCGAGACCTTCGTCTGCGGCGAGGACGATGCGCTGGGGGCGCTGCGCGAGGGTGCGCTCGTGTTCGGCTTGAGCGAGCGCGCGAGCGTGCGCGCGCGCGATCTGGAGCTGGGGCGCCAGGGCAGCGGGTTCGTCGTGGACGGGGTGCGGTTCGCCCTGCCGGTGCCGGGCGAGCACAATGTCCGCAACGCGCTGGGAGCAATCGCCACCTGCCGCGCGCTCGAGGTTCCACTGGCGGATCTGGTGGCGCCGCTGGCGCAGTACCAAGGTGTGGCGCGACGCTTCCAATCCCTCGGGATCGCGCAGGAAGTCGAGGTGATCGATGACTTCGCGCACAATCCGGCCAAGATCGCGGCGTCACTGGCCACGGCGCATCTGCGCGCGGGGCGGGTGCTGGCGGTTTTCCAGCCGCACGGGTATGGCCCGACGCGCTTCCTGCGCGAGGACCTGGTCGAGACCTTTGCCACGCGGCTGCGCCCCGCCGACCAGCTGTTCATGCTCGAGATCTTCTACGCCGGCGGCAGCGCCGTGCGCGATCTGTCCTCCGCCGATCTCGTGCGCGAGATCGTGGTGCGCGGCCGTCGTGCCGAGTTCGCGCCCAGTCGCGAGGAACTGCTCGAACGCATCGCCGCCGAAGCCCGTTCCGGCGATCTCATCATCGTCATGGGCGCGCGCGATCCTTCGCTCACACCGTTCGCGGCCGGCATCCTGACGCGCCTGGGAACGCACTCGGAGACAGCATGAGACGCTTTGGCATACTGCTCGCACTCGTCGGTTCACTCGTTGCCGTGGCTGCCACGCTCGCCGCACCCACCGCCGGGCCCAGACCAGCCCTTGGGCGCGTGGTGGATCTGTCGGGCCGCTGGCTGTTGGATGTGCCGCGCAGTGATTTCGGCCCCGGGGCCAGGATGACACCTCGCTGGCGCCGGGATGTGGTCGTGCATCGTGGAGCGCAGGTGCATGTCCGGCCGCAGGTCGTCAAGGTCGCAGGCGACACCACGAGCATGGAGTACACCTATCGCACCGATGGCAGGGACGCTGTGAATCAGGTGATGGGCCAGCCGGTGCACACCTTCGGCCACTGGAAGGGCGACACATTGGAGCTCGTGTCGAAAGTCCACGTGATGACGACCACATTCCTGATGACCGAGCGCTGGTCATTGGCCGATGCCCGCCGCTCGCTCGTCATCGAGCGGGACTCCGAGTCGCCGCTCGGCAAGCGTCACAGCCGGATGCTCTATCACCGGGAATGACCTGACCTGCGAGCCGGGCGCTTCAGCCGCCGTAGCGGTTGGCGACGTATTCGTCCAGTAGTTGCCCGAAATCGCTCGCGATGTGCTCGCCCCTGAGCGTCACCTTCAGCTTCCCGTCGACATAGACCGGCGCGCGCGGATCCTCGCCGTTGCCCGGAAGCGAGATGCCGATGTCGGCGTGCTTGCTCTCGCCGGGGCCGTTCACGACGCAGCCCATGACCGCCACCTTGAGCGACTCGACCCCGGGATACTGCGTGCGCCACTGCGCCATGCGGCGCTGCAGATGATCCGTGACCTGCGAGGCCAGTTCCTGGAAGAAGGTGCTGGTGGTGCGGCCACAGCCGGGGCAGGAAGTGACCTGCGGCGCGAAATCGCGGATGCCGAGCGATTGTAGAATTTGCTGGCAGATATGGACTTCCTCGGCGCGATTCCCCCCGGGCATGGGGGTGAGGCTGGTGCGGATGGTATCGCCGATACCCTCGAACAAGAGCACCGACAGCGCCGCAGTGGTCGCAACGATCC
>JANLOU010000126.1:0-1589 GCA_031366735.1 Candidatus Eiseniibacteriota bacterium | reverse complement strand
GCAAATCCTCGAGCGCTCGTCGTTTGTTTACGCGGTCAATCACGACGCCCAGCACCTCGCCGTGGCGAAACTCGCCGTGCGCAAGCTGCTGGATTACCCGAAGTGGGATTATTTTCTTGAGGGCGGGAAGCAGGTCTTCGGCCTGCAGCGTGCGCCGGAGGCGACGATCGCGATGTGCTGCGCGCTCGACTGGCTCGCCGAAGGAATCAGCGCGGCCGAGCGGGCCGACATGGAAAAGGGCATCGCGGAGAAAGGCGCGCCGGCCTGCTTCACGTCGCTCTACGGCATGAAGTTTCCCGACCGCGTGAAGGGCTGGGGCTTTGATCCCGAGGACGATTACCCGCAGGCCTTCCGCGTCAGCCTCGCGCGCTGGCCGCTGATCCTCAACGCCACCAACCTCAAGGTCATCCCCATCGCGGGGCTCGGCTTGGCCGCGTGCGCGCTGCACGGCAAGCACCCGCAGGCGCCGCAGTGGCTCGACCTCGCGCGATCCAGCGCGAAGGCGTTCTCCACGATGTTCGGCGCCGACGGCAGCTACGACGAGGGCGTGAGCTATTGGGGTTACACCGCCATGCACCTGGCCATGTTTGCGGAAGTGCTGTGGCGCACCCAAGGTATCGATGATCGCAACCTCATCAACTATCCCGGCACGGTCCGCTATGCGCTCGCGCTCACCATGCCGACCGTCGGGACCGGCCTCGTGCCGCCCGCGGGTCCGCGCAATCTCGCCGTGCCGACTCTCCGGGCGGAGTCGAAGAACGACATCGTCAACTTCAGCGACGCGCTCACCAACTCCGATGTGTCGGTCGCCGCGTGGGTCGCGCGCACCCACCGCGATCCGCTGTCGCAATATGTGGTGCGCGAATTCAGCGAGGCCAAGTTTCCGTTTGCCCTCATCTGGCACGAGCCGGCCGCACCGGCAACGCCGCCCGGGCCGGAATTGCACGACGTGCGGCTGTCGAACGACCTGGTCGTGTCGCGCACCGGCTGGGGTGCGCTCGACGGGGTGGTCGCGCTGCGCAGCGGCGGGCCGGCCAACCACGAGCACGCCGATCGCAACAGAGCCGAACACCAGGCTGACCGCGAGCAATGAGAACCACCACGGTCTTCCGTGCGATCCCGCGAATGCGTTCAGCACACACGAGAACACGGCGAGCCCAGCGGCGACGACTGCCGCGGCCCACGGCCACAGAGGCGTTCGTCGCACTCGGCCATCGTCGCAGCCGGCTCAAGCGGCCACAACAGTGCTGGCGGTGAGATCGGCGCGGCACTCCGGCCGAGTCACGGCCACGTCCATCGCAGCTGGACCAGCGCCGAGGCATCGACGCTCCTCTGGGAGCTCGCCTCGTTCCGGGTCTGGGATGACCTCGTCAACGAGGCGGGCCTGACGCCCAAGCGCTACGCGGCGATCACTGCGACCGCTGCGCTCGCAACGCTCGCCGCGCCGCTGCGAAGAGCCCCGCGCCGTGCTCGTTCTAACCGGTCACCGGCTGCCCAACCGCGCGCTCCCTACGCGCCAGATCCGCCGCGCCCGGCGTCTTCACGTTCGACGCCAGCCCCACCCGCTCCATCAGCTTGATCACCGCGTA
>JANLOU010000115.1:0-2117 GCA_031366735.1 Candidatus Eiseniibacteriota bacterium | reverse complement strand
CCTCACCCGCGCCTGGCAACAGGTGAGCGCTCGCGTTCGCGCACAACGCGAATACGGGCAAGGGTTCCGGTGGCTTGATCTCGAAGTGCCAGCCTCGTTCCAGACGCCCGTGGCTGGACAGTTCGTGCAGTTGTTGCTCGAGCCCGCTTCGCCCGTGCTGCTCCCTCGCCCGATGAGCGTGGCCAGTGCCGTGCGCCGCAGCGGCAAGCTGACCGTGGGGTTCCTCTATGCACCCGTCGGGGTTGGGACCCAGGCGATCGCCGCGCTCGAACCCGGCAGCTCGGTGCAAGTGCTGGGACCGCTCGGGGTGGGCTATCCGCTCGAGCAGCCCGGGACGCCGGTGTTGATCGCGGGCGGCCGCGGGGTGGCGCCCCTGCTGATGGCCGCCGATGCGCTGGCCAAGCAACGCCGCAAGTGCGAGTTCCTGTTCGGAGCGCGCTCACGCGCCCTGCTCGTGGGACTGGCCGAAGCCAAGGAGCGACTGGCGCGAATGGGCAGTCGATTGCATCTGGCCACCGATGACGGCTCGCGCGGCACGCAGGGCAATGTGGTCACGCTGCTCGATCGGCTGGGTGCGCGCGAGGAGGGCCCGTTCGTGCTGTACGCGTGCGGCCCGCATGGCATGTTGCGCGCCGTTGCGCGCTGGGCGATGGCGCAGCGCGTGCCGGCCTACCTGGCGATGGAGTCGGTGATGGCGTGCGGTACGGGCGTCTGCCGCGGCTGTCCATTGCCTCGCAGCGCCGAGGCGAGTGCGCGGGTGTTGGCCCAAGGCGTGGATGCCGCCGCGCTCAAGGGCAATCCGGATTGGGCCATGTGCTGCACCGATGGCCCGGTCTTCGAGGCGCACGATCTGGACTGGGATCGGGTCGAATGAGCCACGCTCCCGCATGGGGCACGGCCATACCCGAAGCACGCGTGGACCTGTCGGTGCGCATCGGCTCGCTCGAGCTGCGCAACCCGATCCTCACCGCCTCGGGGACATTCGGCTACGGCGATGAATATGCGCATGTGGTCGACCTGCGCACGCTGGGCGGCGTGGTGACCAAGACGGTCACGCTGCATCCGCGAGCCGGCAACGCACCGACGCGCGTGGCCGAGACTGCGAGCGGCATGCTGAACTCGATCGGGCTGGAGAATGTCGGGCTCGAACGCTTCCGCCGGGAGAAACTGCCGCGACTGGCCGAGCTGCAAGCCACCGTCATCGCCTCGCTCGGCGGCGAGACCGCGGAGGAGCTCGAACAACTGCTGGGCACGCTCGGCGAAGAGCCCGGCGTTGGCGCGTTCGAGATCAACTTCAGCTGCCCCAATGTCGCCGCCGGTGGCGCGCGCTACTGGGCTTCCCCACAACGCCTCGAGGAAACGCTCAAGCGGTTGCGCCGGCTCAGCGCCCGCCCGCTCATCGCCAAACTCTCGCCCGATGTGACCGACATCCGTGACACGGCGCGCGCCTGCGAACAGGGGGGCGCCGACGCGGTGACGGCTGTGAACACTTTCGTGGGCATGGCGATCGATCTGGAGCAGTTGCGCAGCCGGCTCGGCCGCGCCACGGGCGGACTCTCGGGCCCCGCGATCAAGCCGCTCGCGCTGGCGCGTTGCCACGAGGCCGCATCCGCCGTGCGCATCCCGGTGATCGGCTCGGGCGGCATCATGACCGGCCGCGACGCACTCGAGTTCATCGCCGCCGGAGCCACCGCCGTGCAGGTGGGCACCGCCACTTTCGTACGCCCGACCGCCGCGCGCGAGGTCGTGGACTCGATGCGCAGTTGGCTCGCGGCGCACGGAGTCGCTCGCGTCGAGGAGTTCCGCGGGAGGTTCGCGGCCGCACCGGCACAGTCCGCGTTGCGCACGCAGGAGGCCACGCCATGACCCGAGCCGAGTTCGCGATCGCCTTCGATGTGCCAACGCTGGCCGCCGCCCTGGCGTTGCACGAATGCCTGGGCGAGGGACCCGAGTACGCCAAGGTCGGCCTCGAGTTGTTCGCCGCCGAGGGCCCCGCCGCAGTGCGTGAGCTCAAAGCGCGCGGACGCCGCGTGTTCCTGGACCTAAAGCTGCATGACATCCCCAATACGGTCAGAGGTGCCGCCGCCTCGGCCGCGAGCCTGGGCGCGGATCTGTTG
>JANLOU010000043.1:0-2046 GCA_031366735.1 Candidatus Eiseniibacteriota bacterium | reverse complement strand
GGCCGAGGCGGGTGCCGGGGTTGAGTGGCATCGATGAAAGCTACACTAACGGCAGCGCAGGCGCCCGAACTGTCACCTGAGCGGCATCTTGCTCCGAAGTATCGAGGCTGAATCCGTTCAGCCAGCCTCACGCCCCAGACGCGAATCCCATGCGCCGTATCAGCGTCTCATATCGCACGTCAGCGCCGACCTTCCGCCACAGGAAGCGGCGACTTTGCAGGATGAACGGCATCAGCGGCGAGCGAACCTCGTAGGCGCGCTCGAGGTTCACGAGCATCGCGTCCGGATCGCCGAGTGCATACTGGATCCACGCGAGCACGCAGGGGTCGACATGGTCGGTCAGTGCATGCGCTTCCAGGCGGGCGAGCGTGTCCTGCGCGCGGGCCGGGTCGCCCGCGGCCAGCACGATCGAGCAAAGCCAGGCCTGGGCGAGCGGTGACCCACGCGATCCGCCGAGTAGTTCATCCGCCCGCTGCACGCACGCCATGGCCTTGTCGTGCTCCTCCATCTGCGACCAGGTCATGCCGAGCTTGATGTTCCCCCAGATCCAGGTCGGATTGAGGTCGATGGCTTTGCGGAACTCGGCGGCGGCTTCATCGAGCCGGCCCACGGCCAGCAGCTGATAGCCGAGTTCGTGCGTGGAGTTGACCGACAGAGGATCGAGTGTCTGGGCCATTCGTGCGGCCGCCAGCCCCTCGTCATAGCGCCCCATCAACGAGAGGAACACTGCATACTCGCGATGGGCCATGTCGCTGCCAGGGTTCAGTTCGAGCGCCAGGCGATGCTCGCGCTCGGCTCCAGCCCAGTCCCAGTCGAAGAACAGCTTGATCTGCCCGGCCAGCACGCGCGCTTCGCAGAGTTGGCCATCGAGCGCGAGCGCCTTCGCCAGGGCGCCCTTCGCCTGCGACACCGTGCTGTCTCGGTCGCGCGATCCGAGCCACGACTGCATGACATAGCTCTCCCCCAGGCCGGAGTAGGCGAGCGCGAACCGCGGCGAGCGCTCGATTGCGCTGCGGAACAGTTCCTGCGCACGGACCGGTCCGTCGTCCGCCGCGCCGAACAGGTAGCGGCCACGCAGATAGAGGTCGTAGGACTCCGGATCGAACATGCGCTCACCGGCCATTTCGACCAAGGCGGCGTGCGTCGTACTGCTGGTGGGCGTGCCCTGCGGCTGACCGAGCAGCGTCTCGCGCAGGGATTTCGCCACCGACTGCGCGATGTCGTCCTGCACGGCGAAGATGTCGTCGAACGAGCGGTCGTAGGTCTCGGACCACAGGTGCTCCCCACTGGCGGCCTTCAGCAGCTGCACCGAAATCCGAACGCGGTCTCCGGCCTTGCGGACGCTCCCGTCCAGGAGTGTGGCGACATTGAGAGCCCGGCCCACCTCGACCAGCGGAATGTCCTTGCCCTTGAAGTGGAACGACGAGGCGCGTGCCGAGACGCGCAGGCCCTTGATGCGGGCGAGTACGCCGATGAGTTCGTCAGCGAGCCCGTCGGAGAAGTACTCGTCCTCGGCACTTGCGCTGCGATTCACGAACGGCAGCACCGCGATGGAGGCGTCGCCGTGTGTTGCCGGCTTCGCGGGCGTCGCCTGCTCGCCATGTCCAACCGCGGGGCTGACGCGTCGCAGCTCGTTGCCGACATCGAGCGCGCTCTGGAAGCGCTCGCGGGGATTCTTCTCGAGGCATCTGCTCACGATCCGCGCGAGGTCCGCAGGTACATCCGGGCGAACGGTGGCGAGCGACTCCGGAGTGTCGCGCAGGATGGCGGAACTCACGTCCGCCGCGGTCCCTCCACTGAAAGGCCTTTGGCCCGCCGCCAACTCGTAAATGATGATCCCCAACGCGAACAGATCGCTGCGCGCGTCCACGGCTTCGCCGCGGATCTGCTCCGGAGCCATGTAGGGCACCGTGCCCACGACGAGCCCCGCGCTCGAGAGCGGAGCGGCGAGGGTCGCGGCCTGCGTCGCATCCAGGTCTGGGTCCGGGGCCACCGTCGTGAGCTTGGCGAGCCCGAAGTCCAGCACCTTGACCCGGCCGTCGCGCG
>JANLOU010000006.1:0-5747 GCA_031366735.1 Candidatus Eiseniibacteriota bacterium | reverse complement strand
GTCCCGACGAGCATGATGGCGAACAACACGAAGGCGATCGACGTCGCGGTGCCGATCCGCCACCAGCGGAAGCCCTCTTCGTACATCTGAAGCACGACGGTGGTCGTACTGCGCAGCGGCCCGCCCTGCGTCATGACATACGGCTCGGAGAAGAGCTGGAAGTTTCCGATCATGGTCATGATGCCCACGAACAGGAATGTGGGCCCCAGTCCCGGCAGGGTCACATGCACAAAGCGCTGCCATGCGCCTGCCCCGTCCAGATCGGCGGCTTCGTAGAGTTCCTCGGGAATGCTCTGCAGCCCGGCGATGAAGATGAGCATGTTGTAGCCGAAGTTCTTCCACACCGCGAGCACTACGATGGCCACCATGGCGTAGCGTGGATCCCCGAGCCAATCCACCGTGGGCAGGCCCATCGCCGCGAGCGTGTGATCGATGAGGCCGTAGCGTGGGTGGTACAGGTAACGCCAGACGATGGCGACGGCCACGAGTGTCGTGACGACCGGCGCGAAGAACACCACTCGGAACAATGCCCGGGCCTTCACGAGCGGCTGGTTCAGCAGCATGGCCGCGCCAAGCGACGCTGCGACGGACAGCGGGCCACCCACCACCACGAAGAAGAAAGTATTGCGCAGCGCGTGCCAGAACTCGGGGTTGTTCAGGACCTGGATGTAGTTCCCGAACGCGACGAACCGCACCGTGGACGGATCGCCAATAGAGTACAGGTCGAAGTCGGTGAAACTCAGGATCAAGCCCACCACGACGGGCAGGGCGAAGAAGACGGTGATGAGCGCCAATCCCGGCGTGACGAATGCCCATCCGGCGCGCTCCTGGCGCCGCGTGCTCGGCATCATCGCGTGGCCCCCTTGCCTTGTGCTCGCCTCACCAACCAACGACGCTTCTCGAGGATACGGTCCGCGTCCCGGTCCAATCCGGCCAGCGCCGAATCGGCGCTTGCGCCGCCCATCACGACCGTCTCGACCCGCTCGCGGATCTTCATGGTGATCTGCTCCCACTCCGGCACGCGTGGCGCTGGCGCGACACGCTGGAGCTGTTCGCCGAAGGCGAGGATCGCTGGGTCGGCGACGAGCGTGCTATCCGTCCAGGCCTCCCGCCTTGCGGGGAGGTCGCCGGTCAAGCGATAGAACCGCGCCTGGACTTCGGGGCGCGCCAGATACTCCAACAACATCCAGCTCTCGGGCTTGTGCTTCGAGCCACGGAACACCACCAGGCTCGAGCCGCCCGCCATACTCAGGCCCGAGGCGGCGCCATCCGGGCCCGGCAGCGGCGCAGTGGCCCACGCGTCCTGCATCGCAGGCGAGAGTCGACGGCGGAACTCGCCGATGTTCCAGGGTCCCGTGATGTACATGGCGAAGAAGCCGCGTTCGAACTCCTGATAGAGGTTCGCAATGCCATTGTCGTTGATCGGCGGCGCAAGGTGATCGCGGAACAGCGCCAGATAGAACTCGAACGCACGCCGGAACGCCGGCTCCTGGAACGCGCCGCGCGTCCCGTCGGCGCTCAGCAGTGACGAACCTGCCGAGGCCGCGAGCACGAAGGGCGGATTCCATTCGTTGAGGGGCAGGAAGATGGCAAAGCGATCGGGACCCACCTGGGCCTTGATGCGCTCCATGGCCCGACGCCATTCCGACCAGGTCGTGGGCATCGAGTCGTAGCCCGCCTGCTTGAGCAGATCCTTGCGATAGAACAGCACGCGCGTATCCACATACCACGGCAGGCCATAGGTGACGCGATCCACGACATTGGTTTCCCAGATGCCAGGGAAGAACGCCGCCTTCGGCGTGGCGGGCGACCTGGCCAGGAACGCATCCAGCGGTTCGACCGCGTTCAATGCCGAGAACTCAGGAATCCAACTGTTCCCCAGTTGTGCCACATCCGGCGTGGAGTGTCCCACATGCGCCGTGAGGAGCTTCTCGTGCGCGGCTGACCACGGGATCTGCTGCACCTCCACATGCACACCCGGATGTTCGCGCTCGAACTCGGTGAGCAACTCGCCCACCACCTCGCCTTCGCGGCCCATCGCCCACATGCGAAGCGTCACCCCATCACGCGCGGGTTCGCGCGCGCAGCCCCACAGGGACGCCAACCCCAGCGCCAACACCAATACGAAGGCAGCCGTTCGCAAGCGCGGTCGCATCAAGGCTTCCCGGCTGACTCGAGCCAGCCGCCGGAGAAGCCGGCGGCCCGCAGGCCCCGCACGATGTGCGGGTTCCGACGGAGCGTCCGCCAGACGAGTTCGCTGCGTAGGTTCTCGACCATCCCGACGATGGGTCCCTGATCGATACCCAACTGATCCGTGTCGAACCATCCCACCCCGGGCACCACGCGCCCGTGATGGACGGGCACATCGATATCGAGGGTGGGGTTGAAGGCGTCGACGAACCCGTATCGGTTGTACACGCTCGCACCGTAGCGTGCGCGCATCGCCATCAGCGCGGGCACGGCCAAAGTCGGCTCGAACGCCACGGAGCCCCCGGCGGAGGTCGGGCTCAGCGTGCCGTCATCGGTCACCTCGGTGAACGAGGCCCCGCGCGCGGCATACGTGCGGAAATCGCGCTTGCGGCCAGCGATCGTGAAACTCTGATCCACCGGCCCGTCACACGCGCTCAGCCCCCATAACTCGGGACCATAACCACGGAAGCCGCTCGGGTTGTCGATCGCATACTGGCGCTGCGAGCGCGTGGCGCGCCGGGAGTTCTCAAAATAGTCGCTGCCCCGGGCGCGCATGGTGGAATCCTGGATGCCGCGGAAGTCGATCCACAGATGCGAGTATTGGTGTCCGAACAACGGCGCGAATCCCAGATGCTCCTCGCCGTGGAAGGTGCCCCAACGATAGCCGCTCGACCAGTGGCTCCAGACCTTCCCCGTCGCGGGATGCGTGGGCGAGCCGAGCGCGAGGATATGCAGGATGAGCGCCTCGTCGTAGCCGCGCCAGTCGTACGGCAGATGCCCACGCTCCGGGCCCCAGCCCAGCGCGATCGAAGGCGGGCGAACCTGGGCCCAACGCCAGTCCACGCGGCGGTAGAGCGATTCCGCGAGCGCGCGCACTTCCGACTCGAGCGCCCCCCCGCGATCGAAATAGGATTGGCAGAACAGGGCCCCGCCGAGCAGCAACGCGGTGTCGACCGTGGACAACTCCACATCCCGGAAGCGGTGTCCCGTCTCGGGCTCCAGGAAATGGTAGTAGAACCCTTTGTACCCCGTGGCACCGATCCGCGCGGTGTCCTGCGGCGCGGTCCAAAGGAATCGCAGCGTGTTGCGAACGCGCTCAGCGGCCTGGGTCCGGGTCACCCAGCCACGCTCGGCGCCGATCGGGTACGCCGTCAGCGCGAAACCCATCGCTCCCACGCTCGCGAACGAGGGGCTCGGAGCGCGGTCAGGCGTGAGCCCGGTCCGCGGATCGCTCTTGTCCCAGAACCAGCGGAAGGTATCGTGCTCGAGGGTGTCGAGGAACCCGAACTGGGCGGGCGTGAGGCCCGATGCGGGCGCAGCAAACGGTTGCGGGGCACGATGGCAACCTGCGGCCGAGAGAATCATGCAGCACGCGAGCACCACCCATGCGGACTGGACTACCGAGCGACTGCGTTCCCTCATGGGGCCTCCGTGCCTCGCCGATCGGATGGTCAGTGAAGGCGGACGATGCGTTGCGTGCGGATCTGCCCCGCGGCCTCGAGACGCGCCAGGTAGAGCCCAGCCGGGAAGCCTTCGCCGCGGAATGTGACCGTATGCTCACCCGCCGCATGGTCACCTTCGGCCAGCAACTCGACAAGCCGTCCCGCGACATCGAACACCTCGAGTCGCGCGCGCCCGGGAGCATCGAGCCGATATCTCAACTGCGTCGCCCCGTGCGAAGGGCTCGCAGAACCCAGCGCCAATCGGATCCCAGTGGGCCCGCCCCCAGCCACCGAGGTGGTGACCGCCGTGAAACCCGCCAGCGTCAGACCGCGCTGGATGTCGGCATTCTGCATGAAGCGATTCCAGACGGCTTGCGTTCGATGGTTCTCGATCATGAGCAGGATGGGGCCCTGGTCAATACCCAGGACCGCGCTGCCCCACCAGTCCTGAGAAAGGTTGAAGGCATCCGTGAACCCGTACGGGCCCCAACCCTGCGTGCGGTAGGTATTCCACAACTTGTGGGCGAATGGGATCGAGACCTCGGGCGTGAACACGATGCTCGACAAGGCTGCGGTCGGAGCAAGCGTGCCATTCTCGCTCTGCGCCGGAGGCGCGCCGTGCGCGAGGTAGCCGGAGGGATCGTCGCTCGCCGTGATCCCCCACAGGCTGTCCGCGTAGCCGACCCAGCCAGCAGGATTCGCCACGCAGTACGCGTGTTGCGCGAGTGAAGCGCGCCGCGAGTTCTCGGAATAGGTGATGCCGCGATTGCGCATGTAAGCGTCCTGGATCGTGCGGAAGTCGATCCAAGCATGCGAGTACTGGTGCCCGAACAGCGGCGCGAACTCGACATAGGATTGCCCATACCAACTGTTCCACCGGTAGCCGCTGGTCCAAGTGTTCCACTGCGCTGCCGGGATCGGTTTGGTGGGCGAGCCGATCGCCAGCACATACAGGATCATGGCTTCGTTGTAGCCGATCCAGCGCCCGAAGTTGAGGAAACCCGTGCCCGGCTTCCAGCCCATGAAGATCCCCGCGCCAAGATTGCGCGTGAAGTTCCAGTTCACGCGACGATACAGCGTGTCGGCGAGAAATCGAATCTGCACATCTCCAGGGTCGGCGGTATCAAAATACTGTCGCGCATCAAGGATCCCCGCGAACAACAAGGCGGTGTCGATCGTGGACAACTCCGAGTCCCATGTGCGCCGCGCCGTGTTCATGTCGAGCCAGTGGTAGAACAAGCCCTGATAGCCGATGGTGCCGCTTGCGGCGCTGCTCTGCGGGCCGTTGTAGAAGGTCTGCAGCGTGGTGAGCACGCGTGCGCGTCCCGCCGCGCGAGTGATCCAGCCGTGATCCACGCCGATACAGACGGCCGAGAGTCCGAAGCCCGTCGAGGCGATGCTGCAGACGGACTGAGCCGTGTTGCGGTCCTTGACCAAGCCGTTCGCGGGGTTGGCCTCGTTCCAGAAATAGTCGAATGCCGAGTGCTGCAGGGTGTCGAGCAACGCCTCGGTCGCGATCGCTTGTGCCGGGGTCGCGCGCAGGAAGAGCGCGCAGGTGACCACGACCGCGAGCACGCGCCGCATCTAGAACGACACGCCAAAGCTCAAGCGTTGCGTGCTGCCCAAGCGACCATGGTCCGCCCAGCCATAGTCGAGCGTGTAGTCGAAATTCTGCGTATCCCCTCGGAATCCGGTGCCAAGCGTCAGCCCCGTCTCGGAGTCCTTGAGGAACAAGTCCTGGTATCCGGCCCGCAGCGAGAACAACTCACGGAATCGGTACTCGCTCCCCAGACTCACGCTCTCGTGATCATCCGCGGGGTGGAAGCCGTCCACCGCCCAGGTCAGGGAGTGATTGCGGTTGAACCGGATCGGCATCCCGACGCCACGCGGAACAACACCGCGGTCGGGAAGCGATCCGTGTAGCGCAGGCCCGGGAGCGCACCGTTATCGCCATACCGATTGGGATCATTGTCGTACAGGATCCGAAGATCGCGGCCGTCGTAGCCGGCGTTGGTACCGAAGTTCGAGATGCTGGATCCGATGTGCAGCCCATGCTCGGAGACCCGGTACTGGGTGCCCACATTGAGCAACATCGCGGCGGCGGAACTGTTCCAG